>CBDUAW010000017.1:0-13476 GCA_965365215.1 uncultured Eudoraea sp.
ATATATTCAAATACCGGCCCGTAAATACCTATATTCCCACTAAGCGTGGCCGCAAGAGCATACCTTGACAAATGCATTGCCTCATTGGCACCCTGGAGATGATAAGGATTTATATCGGGCGTATTAGGCCAGAAATTGGGGCGATAGTATTCGCGCATTTCTGATTGCGTCAATTCTACCAGATATTCAATGATCTCGTGTTTTTGTACCCTCCAGGTGAAATAGGTGTACGATTGCGAAAAACCTTGTTTGGCCAGTTGCTGCATTACCTTAGGCCTGGAAAAGGCCTCAGCTAAAAACAAAACATCCGGGTGTTTCCTTTTTACTTCTGCGATCAACCAATGCCAGAAATAGTAGGGCTTGGTATGTGGATTGTCTACCCTGAAAACAGATACGCCAAAACCAACCCATTTCAAGGTCACATTGAGTAGTTCTTGCCATAGTTCCTTATACGCCTTGGTCTCAAAATAGAAATTGACAATATCCTGATACTTTTTTGGAGGATTTTCGGCATACTGCATAGTCCCGTCGGGCCTTTTTCTAAACCATTCCGGGTTAGATTCTATGTAGGGGTGGTCTGGTGCCGCCTGAAATGCCAGGTCCATGGCAACCTCCAAATCCAATTTCCTGGCCGCTTTTACGAATTGGCTAAAATCCTTTTCTGTTCCCAATTCTGGATGGATGGCCTTGTGCCCTCCGTACTTAGAACCAATGGCCCATGGCACCCCAGAATCTCCCTCCTTGGCATTAGTGGTATTATTTTTGCCTTTCCTATTAACTTCCCCAATAGGATGAATAGGTGGAAGGTAAACGGTGTCAAAACCCATTTTTTGTACCCTAGGAAGAAGCCTTTCTGCTTCTTTAAAAGTACCGTGTTTTCCTGGCTCCTTCGCTGCTGACCTTGGGAAAAATTCATACCAGGTACTGAAATTGGCCTTTTTACGGTCTACATAGACTTTTAATTCCATGCTGGTATTGGCAAGAAACTGTTGAGGATATTTTAAAAACAGGGCATGTAGTTTTTTCGATACTGCCTCCCTGATTGCTTTGTTGTATTCTGCATCCTCTTCAAATAATGCGGCGAGTTTCCGGACATATTTTTTTTCGGTTTCATTTGCGAATTTTTCCAGATACTTAAGATATTGAACACCATCCAGCAACTCACTGGTCACTTTCTGTTTATCCGCAATCTTTGCCTCAATCCCATGTTGCCAATTGAGGGCGTAATCAACCCAGCCCGAGATTTGATAGGTATAAAAACCCTGCTTTTCCACTAAAAAACTAGCAGTGTAAACATCATTTCCAAGATGTTCCATTCTGATTTTTGTGGGTTTTTTATCCTTTTCATGCGCCACTATAAGTGCGGCCTGAATAAGGTCATGTCCATCGCCCAATACATCCGCATGGACTTCTACTTTTTCTCCTGTGACTCTTTTGATAAAAAATGCTCCACAACTCAATTGAGGGCTAATATGGTCTATGACAACGCGTTCTTGTCTGAACATTATTTCGGTTTGCTTGGTTTGCCCTAAAAATAGGAAAATATCAACAATATCTACTGCTTAGGACATTAAATTAGCCTCGGTAAATAAAAAATTTGAAAGCGTATTTTCATTTTTGGAACGCTTTTTGTTTTATGAGAGAAAACAAGATATTAAAACAATCAAGAGAGATCGTGGATACCTCTATTCAAAACCATTACATTATGAAAAAAGCAACTGTTTTACTGACTTTTTTGTCAGCCGTTTTATTTCTTTCCTGTGAAGGTCCTGTGGGGCCTCCCGGACCTCCCGGATTCGATGGACTCGATGGACTCGATGGGCAGGATGGAATCAATATTTTGGGTCAGGTACTCGAAATAGAAGGGACATTCTCTTTTGATAATGACTATACACTTTTCTATGAATTCCCCCAGACGGTGGAAGTTTTTGAATCGGACATTGTCTTGGTTTATATCCTATGGGATCAGACAGAGGATGGTAATGGTGAGCCAGTAGATATATGGAGGTTATTGCCACAGACAAGAATTCTTGATCAAGGCTTGTTGCAATACAACTTTGATCATACCTTCTTTGATGTTAGCGTTTTCCTGGAATCCGATTTTGATCTAGCTACGCTTCAGCCAGGAGATACAGACAATCAGGTATTCAGAATAGCCATTATGCCAGCCGAATATGCACTAGGTGGCAAACTAGACCGCTCTAATTTACTTGAGGTAATGAATAGTATGAATGTTGACGAAGGTGATATTCATCGTGTAATCCTGGAATAGGACTTTCTTAAAGAAGTATTAATCCTCCGGTAATTCCGGAGGATTTTTTTTTGTTTCCGTACCTTTGAGGGGCTATATAATGTAATTAAAGAAAATGATGTTGTTATGAAAAAGAATCTAATATTAATCCTCCTCACAGTCTTTACAGGGTGCAAAGGAAACTCACAGGAGAATGCGAACACAACAGAAAACCCCAAACAAGCGGTAAAGGAATACGCAGTAACTAAAACGGAAGCCGAATGGCGTGCCAGTCTTACTGACATGGAATTCTACATACTCCGAAAAGCTGGTACCGAAAATCCAGGTTCGAGCGAATTGCTCAATAACAAGGAAAAAGGAACCTATGTTTGTGCCGGTTGTGGTACGGAACTCTTCAGAAGTGAATACAAATTTGACTCCGGGACAGGATGGCCCAGTTTTGATCGTGAAATCAACGGAAATGTGGCCTATGATGTGGATTACAAAATTGGTTACAAAAGAACAGAAGAGCATTGCGCTACCTGTGGTGGTCACCTCGGACATGTTTTTGACGACGGTCCCCGGGAAACCACAGGCAAAAGGCATTGCATAAACGGGGCCGCTTTAGATTTTGTGCCTGACAACCAATAGGCAGTTTTCATTATTCCACTAAACAATGACAGATCGCTCCAAGTATTATCTCCAAAGTCTGCAGAAGGAATTTCATAGATACAAAAAACTTGGGGAAGATACTTTTGCGCAGTTGTCTGATGATGAACTACAATGGCAAAACAGTACTACCGATAACAGCATTTCCATAATTGTAAAGCATATGGCAGGGAACATGCATAGCAGGTTTACCGCATTTCTCACCGAGGATGGGGAAAAGTCCTGGCGAAACAGGGAGGGTGAATTTGAAGCCTCATTTCGGAATAAAACCGAAATGAAAAATGCCTGGGAAAATGGTTGGGAATGTCTATTTAAAGCCCTGGAGGCCCTTACTCCTGAACGTATGGATTCTAAAATTAGAATCAGAAACGAAGTCCATACGGTTGAGGAAGCCCTGAACAGGCAATTAGGCCACTATGCTTACCATATAGGACAAATAGTTGTGCTCGGTAAAATGATAAAGGGAGATTCATGGACATCACTTTCCATTCCAAAGGGAGGCTCTGCCCGATTTAATGAGATGATGTTCGGGAAACAAGATTCCTAGACCAACCGCTATTCTTTTTTGACTAAAAACTGTTATTGGCATTGCAATTGGTTTCTTACCTTTGCTCCGCATTAAAAACGACTAAAAAGTATACCATGAGCAATTATGATGTTATTGTCTTAGGAAGCGGCCCGGGAGGTTATGTTACGGCCATCAGGGCATCTCAACTAGGTTTAAAAACCGCTATAATAGAAAAGGAAAGTCTTGGGGGGGTTTGTTTAAATTGGGGCTGTATCCCTACCAAGGCACTCCTAAAATCTGCCCAGGTTTTTGAGTACTTACAGCACGCAGAAGACTATGGCTTAAAGGTAGAGGGAGCAGAAAAGGACTTTAACGCGGTGGTAAAACGAAGTCGAAATGTGGCAGAAGGCATGAGTAAAGGAGTACAGTTCCTAATGAAGAAAAATAAGATTGATGTCATAAACGGGTTCGGTAAATTACTACCCGGAAAAAAGGTCAGTGTTTCCGGGGAAGATGGCAAGGCAACCGAATACGAGGCTCAACATATTATAATAGCAACTGGAGCACGAAGCCGAGAACTACCAAGTTTGCCACAGGATGGAAAAAAGATTATCGGGTATCGCGAGGCGATGACCCTGGATAAACAACCTGAAAAACTCATCGTTGTAGGAAGCGGGGCCATAGGGATTGAGTTCGCATATTTCTATAATGCCATGGGAACCAAACATTGTTCCGGTGGAAGATGAAGAGGTCTCAAAACAACTCGAAAGGAATTTCAAGAAGTCGGGCATCAAAATAATGACCTCTTCTGAGGTAACTAAAGTTGACACCTCCGGTAATGGGGTAAAGGCAACCGTAAAAACTTCCAAAGGAGAGGAGATCCTGGAGGCAGATATTGTATTATCTGCAGTAGGGATCAAAACCAACATTGAAAATATTGGCCTGGAGGATGTTGGGATCGCGACAGACCGGGATAAAATTATGGTCAATGATTATTACCAGACCAATATCCCCGGCTATTATGCCATAGGAGATGTAACTCCCGGACAAGCGCTGGCCCATGTAGCATCTGCAGAAGGTATTCTCTGTGTGGAAAAAATTGCGGGTATGCATGTTGAACCTTTGGACTATGGAAATATTCCCGGATGTACCTATTGCTCGCCGGAAATAGCCTCTGTGGGATTAACGGAGAAACAAGCAAAGGAAAAAGGTTTTGATATTAAAGTTGGCAAATTTCCCTTTTCCGCTAGTGGAAAAGCGAAGGCCTCGGGAAATTCGGATGGTTTTGTAAAGGTCATTTTTGATGCCAAGTATGGAGAATGGCTGGGGTGCCATATGATCGGGGCAGGTGTTACTGATATGATCGCGGAAGCGGTAGTGGGCAGGAAACTGGAAACCACCGGGCATGAGATTTTAAAGGCAGTACACCCCCACCCTACCATGAGTGAAGCCGTAATGGAAGCAGTTGCCGATGCCTATGATGAAGTAATTCATTTATAGATCTGATTTATGGTATCGATTTTTAGAATAATAGCTCTCTTGGAAGGGGTAAGTTACCTGTTGCTCTTTACGCTTAGCATGCCCTTAAAATATTGGGCGGGAATAGGGGAACCCAATAAATATATTGGTTATGTCCACGGTTTTCTCTTTATAGCCTTTTTATTAATTGCACTGGTACTAACCATGGAAAAGAAATGGGGTATAAAGAGATTTAGTATCTTTTTCCTCGCCTCATTGTTGCCTTTCGGAACTTTTTACATAGATAAAAAGTACCTGAAGCCACTTACCTTAGGATAAAAAGCTCTGTATGGCCAGGTGGTAACTCTTGAGCCCAAAACCGAGAATTACCCCTCTGGCTACCGGTGAAATAAAAGATTGGTGGCGGTATTCCTCTCTTTTCAGGGTATTGGAAATATGGACTTCAACAACAGGTGTTTCAATAGCTCTAACAGCATCTCCCAGGCCAACCGACGTGTGGGTATAGGCCGCGGCATTTAAGATAATCCCGTCATAGCTGAAACCTACTTCCTGAAGCTTACTGATCAGTTCCCCTTCAATATTAGATTGATAGTATTCCAATTGGGCCTGTGGAAAATCTTTACACAATTTTTGAAAGTATTCCTCAAAACCATGCCCCCCGTAAATTTCCGGTTCACGTTTTCCAAGGAGATTTAGATTGGGGCCGTTGATTATTATCAATTTCATGGGGCAAAAGTAGGGAAATATCCTAAATTCCTGCCAAAGTGTTGCAGTACAATTCCTCTCTCAATTATGAGTTGAAGAGGATCCTATAAGCGGTTTGGCTTAGTTTGGATGGTGAGAACGATCCCAACGCTAATGGTTGTCCAGCTGCGGTCGTCCAGGCTAATCCCAGTATAGGAGAAATTGATTTCTGTGGTCTGGTTAAAAAGATATCCGATCATTGGGCGGTAATACAAACCTCCATCGTTGCCTTCGCTGATCCCCAGAGCGTAACCTACATTCCCGCCAAGGGAAAACTCCCTAGTTGGCCAGAATTTTAAAGAAGTGGCCAGCGGTACAAATTCTACATTTGGGAGTTCAATTACCATATCGGCCAAGCCAAAAGATTCAGAAAACCCATGGATATATCCTGTGGTCACCCCAAGATCCATAGCTTCACCAAGTACCCACATATAACCAGCATCCACTCCAACCATCAGTGATACCTCATCGTTAAAATCATCTATAGGGAGCCCGCCCTGTATCCCGATTCGAAAACCTTCCTGTGCATTTAGTCCGAAACTTAGCAGACCAAAGAGTAAAATTACAACTACTTTTTTCATCTATATTTTGGTTGTTTATTCACCTTAAAGCTAAGCCCTTTGCCCTTCGTAAAAATATTTTTGTTGCGAACAGACGCGAAATGGTGGTAAGATGGCTTTTTTGTATAATGTATGTGGCCCGTAGCTATCTAATCCGGCAGATTTTTTGGGTTATAAAAAAAGCGGAAAAATGGATTCCCGCTTATTACCGTCGTTCTCAAAGATTATCTGATTCCATCAAATTAGTTAAAGAACAAAGTTAGCCCTACTTGTAAAGTAGCATTCTTAACATCAAGGGCACCTCCCAAAGGTCCGTCATATCTGTCTGTAAGGGCAAAGGCATACCTTGCCTGTACCATAAATTTGTCTGAAATATCATAACCGGCGCCAAAACCAAGTTCGGCGGCTACTGTTTTTAGAACATCATCCAGATCTGCATTAGAGCCAAGAACCCCTTCAATATCACGGATGGCCTCTTTTATATCGTCCAGATTGGTGGAAAAACTGAATTGCGGCCCTGCTTGAATGTGAAAGCCTTCGGCAATGTAGAACTTAGCCATTATGGGCAAATAGAAAAAGGAGAGGTCGCCGGCACTACCGTATGTGAGCTCCGGTTGTACATGAAATTTTTCAGTAGCTTCAATGTCGGCAAGAAGGCCAATATAAAATCCTGTTTTGTTGATAGCATCAATGTCGGCTATGGAAAAACCCAGGGCAGAGATACTTATATCTGTATTGTTATTCAGCAAACCTCCGGTGGCTCCTATTTTAACCCCTCCCTGTGCAGAGGTCAGTTGCACTGCTCCCAGCAGGATAAACAGTACTAAAATTACTTTTTTCATTATGCTATGGTCTTTGTTGATTATTCTCAAATATAAAAAACTTAACTAAAGGTATGCTTCTAAGAGGTCAGATTTAAAAATTTCAGACACGTATCCCATTGAATAAGTATCTTTAGAGGGTGAATTGGCAGCAGGCATTATCGGATTATAAAAACTATCTCAATATTGAAAGAGGGTTGTCTAAAAATTCCATTCTCAATTATTCCCGCGATATTGAAAAGTTGTACAAATTTCTCCTTGACCATGAAAAAGTGGTCCCACCAAACCAAATTGATAAAGAACTAATTCAAAAGTTTGTGTATGAAGAAGCAAAAACCGTTAATCCCCGGTCGCAGGCGAGGTTGATATCAGGGCTCCGGAGCTTTTTCAATTATCTGGTATTTGAAGGATACAGGGATGAGAATCCAACCGAACTCATTGAATCACCTAAAATAGGCAGAAAACTTCCGGATACGCTGAGCCTGGATGAGATCAATGCCTTAATAGCTGCCATTGACCTTTCTAAGCCCGAAGGGGAACGCAACCGGGCAATGCTCGAAACCCTTTACGGATGTGGCCTCAGGGTCTCAGAGCTATTGGATATACGAATTTCCGATCTGTATTTTGAAGAAGACTTTATAGCCGTTACCGGTAAAGGGAGCAAACAGCGGTTTGTGCCCATCAGCAAGGTTAACCAAAAGTATATATCTCTATACCGGAGCGAGGTGCGAATACATCAGAAAATTGAAAAAGGCTTTGAGGATATTCTTTTCCTAAACCGAAGAGGAAAAAAACTTACAAGGGCCATGGTCTTTACCATTGTTAGGCAGCTGGCAGACAAAATAGAGCTTAAAAAAACAATTAGCCCGCACACTTTCAGGCATTCATTTGCCACTCATCTCCTGGAAAATGGTGCTGATTTACGAGCTATCCAACAAATGCTGGGTCATGAAAGTATAACCACTACGGAGGTCTATATGCATGTGGACACTCGTCATCTGGCTGAGGTTGTCCATAAGTTCCATCCTCGCAATTGAAGCGAAGAAAAGGAAAATAACCATCTACCATTTTACTTATATTTACGGAAACCTAATCATCATATATTATGGGACGAATTCAACTAATTTTCTTTTTTACCATCTTAACTTATATCGCCGGTTACGGGCAGCAGAATAAGCAACCCATACTGGATAAGCTCAACGCCAAGGCTGATTCGTATGGCCAAATAGCCCATGAAATATGGGATTATGCAGAAATGGGATATCTGGAAGAGAAGAGTTCTGCCTTACTCCAAAATACACTTAAAGAAGCAGGTTTCAATATAGAAACGGGAGTAGCCGGGATACCCACAGCCTTTGTGGCCGAATATGGAAGTGGTGCCCCTGTCATTGCCATTCTTGGGGAGTATGATGCGCTCCCGGGGCTGTCACAACAGGCTGTCCCGGAAAAGAAGTCGGCCGGAAAAGCTGCAGGCCATGCGTGTGGACATCATTTATTTGGAACGGCATCTACAGCAGCAGCCATAGCTGCTAAAGAGTGGTTGGAAAGAAATGGGGGCCAAGGTACCGTTAGGTTTTACGGGTGTCCGGCTGAGGAAGGTGGTTCGGGAAAAGTCTATATGGTACGTGCCGGACTATTCAATGATGTTGATGTGGCCATTCACTGGCATCCCAGCTCACAAAACTCGGCGAGTGCCGGGGCGGCCCTCGCCAATAAATCGGCCAAATTCAGGTTTTACGGCATTTCAGCTCATGCAGCCGGATCCCCTGATAAGGGCAGATCTGCCCTAGACGGGGTGGAAGCAATGAATATGATGGTCAATATGATGCGGGAACATATACCCCAGGACGCAAGGATTCACTACGTGATAACCGATGGAGGAAAAGCTCCGAATGTGGTACCTGATTACGCCGAGGTATATTACTATTCCAGGCATGGGAAAAGGGATGTAGTCATTAATATATTTGACCGTATTGTAAAAGCTGCCGAAGGCGCGGCCTTGGGAACCGGGACTACTATGGAGTATGAAATGATTGGGGGCACCCATGAACTACTGCCCAATATTACCCTTCAGAAACTAATGCATAAAAACCTGTCACTGGTAGGAGGAGTGGATTACTCTTCTGAAGAAAAGGTATTTGCAAATAAAATTTCTAATTCTCTGGGGTATGAACAGCTCAACATGGCCGCAGCCCAAGAAATACAACCCTTTAGCGAAATAGGGAAGGCCTACGGTTCTACCGATGTAGGGGACGTAAGTTTCACAACGCCTACCGCAGGAATGTCTGCATCAACATGGGTCCCCGGAACCCCAGCTCACAGCTGGCAGGCAGTTGCCTCAGGTGGTACTACCATAGGCCTGAAAGGGATGATGGTGGCTGCTAAAACTATGGCACTTACAGCCATCGATCTTTTTCAGCAACCTGATCTTGTCGAAAAGTCAAAGGAGGAATTTGAACTCAAAAGAGGAGCGGAATTCCAGTATATTCCCTTGCTGGGCAATAGGAAGCCAGCCTTGGATTACCGAAAATAAAGACATAAACCTGCATCTGTATGCCCGTAGGATTCGTTTGACTGATAATGAAGTTCCGAAGGTGTCGTTGTAACAATATACACTTGAAAGCTACTAACCTATATAGAACTACCAACCTATAGCGTGAACAAGGAATTAGAGCACAAATTTGTGACTGAGCTTGAGAACAATCAGAATATTGTTCATAAAGTTTGTAGTCTATATACCAACAACAGGGATGCCCATAATGATCTCTTTCAGGAAATAACCATTCAGCTGTGGAAGGCCTACCCTAAATTCCGGGGAGATTCCAAATTCAGCACATGGATGTACCGCGTTGCTCTAAATACTGCCATAACCTTGTATCGCAAATCGAAAAAAAGGGTTGCCACTCAGGACTACGACTCTGTAATTTTTAAAATAAAAGCTGAGGAATACGACAATACAGAAGAACAACAGCTAAAATTAATGTATACAGCCATAAAGCAGCTGGGCGATATTGACAAGGCGTTGGTCTTCCTGTATCTGGAAGAAAAAGACTATACCGAAATATCCGAAACTTTGGGAATATCAGAAGTCAATGCCAGAGTGAAGATGAATCGTGTAAAAAACAAATTGAGAACCATTCTTAATCCATAAATTATGATGGACGAACTGGAATTATTGAAAAAGGACTGGCAAAAAAAGGAAGCGAATCTTCCGAAGCTGTCTTATGATGAGATTTATAAAATGATTTGGAAAAAGTCCTCCTCCATAGTGAAATGGATCTTTTATATTAGTATAATTGAATTTGTTTTTTGGGCAATCATCAACCTCCTGAACTATAGCCAGGAATCACAGGACCTTGAAAAGGAATGGCATATCCAGAATGTTTCCATGGTACTTACCGTTATAAATTACCTTGTCCTAATTTACTTTATTTATAGATTTTACCGGAATTACAAACAAATAACGGTTACCGATTCATCATCAAAATTGATGAAGTCTATTCTCAAGGTTAAAAGAACCGTTACCCATTACGTATGGTTTAATATCGCCATATTCTGCATTTCTCTTCTGCTGCTTCTCTATGGCTCTATGACCTATGGTGCGGAAAGTGAAAAGATTATGGAAGCTGCAGCAGCAGCCGGTAACGAAACTTTTTTCTGGTTTATGCTTATAGGGATCTGTGTAATTGTAGTAGGCATAATTCTGACCCTTATCTGGCTGTTTTACAAATTGCTGTATGGAATTTTACTTAACCGCCTGAGAAATAATTACCGGGAGCTAAAGAAGTTGGAAGTCTAGGCCTTGGTCTTGGGACGCCATTTGCGGTTTTTGTGTTCTTCTTCGTACGCCAGAAGTTCTGACTCTGGAATCACTTTAAGGAAAGACGGGTGTTGTTCAATTGCGTATTCGAGCTTCTCAATTATCGATTCAACATTCTCGTTGTCGTAATCGATCTCCAGTGGGGTCTTGATAACCATAGACTGCAGAATCCCTTTTTTCTTGATATATAGTCCCTTCTTGTCAAAGGACCTTCTAAAGCCATCAATTACTACGGGAACCACCACGGGCTTGTATTTTTTAATAATATGTGCCGTTCCCTTACGAAGAGGTTTCCAGGGGGTGGTTGTACCCTGCGGAAAGGTAATTACCCACCCATCAGCAAGCGCTTTTCCAATATTAGAAATATCGCTCATTTTAACCTGCCGTTTAACATTCTGACCATCTGCCCTCCAGGTTCGTTCTATACTAATTGAACCCGCATAGGCCAGGACCTTGGTCAGGAGACTCTTTTTCATGGTCTCAGCAGCAGCTACGTAATAAATATTCAATTTAGGATTCCACAGGTAACCGATATTTTTGATGGTATCGTCACGTCCGTGTAAACTAGCGTTAAAGACATGGAACATGGCCACCACATCAGCAAAATACGTTTGATGGTTGCTTACAAAAAGGACATTAGTTTCCGGTAGGTCGCGGATAATATCAGAACCCTCAATTTCAAGGGTATTAAAACCTTTGTACCGTTGATGGGTCATCAGGCCCATAATCCTGATTAGCCATTTTTTTAAGAATAGTGTGTGCCCAAAAGGATTTTCCTTAAACCAACCCATAGGATGCAAAACTACAAAATATGGATTATAACACTTGTTTTATAAGCTCACGGATTTCACTCAACATCATTGCCGTAGCGCCCCATACGGTGTAACCTTTTAATTTATAGGCCGGTACATCAATATTGGTGGCATAAGAGGTGGTCATTTTTGTAGTGATAATATTTCGATCATTGAGAAAATCTGTTAAGGGCACCTCAACAAGACGTTCTACTTCGGAGTCCTGAAGCTCGAAACTAGGTTTCGATTTGTGAAGTCCCAGATAGGGTTGTACCTGAAAATTACTTGGGGGGATATAGAGTTCGCTCACCGGTCTTATGATCTCAATTTCTGCTGACCTGGCACCGACCTCTTCTTCTGTTTCACGCAATGCTGTTTCCATCAGGCTTTTGTCATTAGATTCTAGTTGCCCCCCGGGAAATCCTACCTGGTTGGAATGTACCCCGGGATACTTTTTCCTGAGAATTAAAAGGAGATGTGTAATATCTGAAACCCCGGGATAAAACATCGCTAAAACGGCAGCTTTTTTAGGGTCTTTTTTCTTTTCAAAATACGTCTCCAGTTCCCTAACTCTTATTTCCGGGGCCATTTTATAGTGCGATTCCCTCCCCGGAAGAGGTAGATTTTTTATTTTTGAAATCTGTTGTGAAAATTTCCTGAATTCCATGTCTTTTAAAAACAAAGTCCTAAGTACAATTATACTACTATTTTTTATAGTGGGGTGTGGTGAAACACCTAAAGAAAAGCCAAAAGCAGAACAGTCTGCCCCCCTACCTGAAATAAGCAAAGAGGAAGATAAAGACCCGCCTGAAACTGAACAATCGGAGGAAGAAGAATCCTTTGTACTTACAGAGGAAAATGCCATAGATTTCTTTTTTGACTATCAAAACGACCTGAAAGAGAATAAGGTTAAAATCACCACCAGCATGGGAAGTTTTACAGTTCAGTTATATGACAATGTCCCATACCACAAAGCTAATTTTATCTACCTGACAAAGCAGGGATACTTTAACAACACCATGTTTCACCGTGTAGTTAAAGGATTTATTATTCAGGGTGGCAATGCAGATAATAAGGAAACAGCCCAAAAGAGAAGGAAGATAGGGCGCTATCTCTTACCCCCGGATACCCGAAAAGGATATAAACATCACCGAGGTACTATTTCAATGCCCAGCAGTGAGATTGACAATCCCCATATGTTAGCCTCCCCATACGAATTTTTTATTGTGGTTACCAAGCCTGGTTCATACCACCTTGATGGGGAATACACTCCCTTTGGACGTGTAATTGAAGGGATGGATGTGGTAGATCTGATTAATGAACAGCCGGTAGATGACGGCGACTGGCCTTCCAGGAATATTTATATCACAAAAGCCGAAGTGCTGGATTAAGGCATCCTCTAAATTTACTTTTTATAGATATTGGGCAGGGTAATCCTGTACCGCACAGCAAGCAAACGAATGCAAATTACAATTGCCAATCCGGCTACATAGGCATATTCCTCGCCAAAAGGTAATTTTCTGAGCAAAAAATACGCAATCCCTCCAATGATACAGGCTGTAGCATAAATCTCTTTACGAAATATTACCGGGATCTCATTGCAGAGAATATCTCGTATAACCCCACCAAAACTTGCAGTCATTGTCCCCAGGGCAATACACATTATGGGCAACAGGCCTACCCCCAAACCTTTCTCAATACCCACCATGGTATACAGGCCAATCCCGATGGTGTCAAAAAGGAAGAGCGACTTCCTGAAATACCTGAGTTTGCTCTGAAATAGGATGGCAAAAATCACTGTGCCTAAAATAGTTATAGCATAAGCGGATTGCTGCATCCAGACCACAGGAGTAT
>CBDUAW010000018.1:0-13438 GCA_965365215.1 uncultured Eudoraea sp.
CATAATACAAAGAGAAGGGTAAGTATCTTCCTTTTCATAAACTGCATGTCCTTTTGTACAATATATGTCTATTAATCAAATAAGGAAAGGGTTTCAACCAAAGACTCGACGTAAATGTTTAAACTTTAGTTAAAAGTATTAAACGATTAGTTTGTCTTACTTATATTAGGCATGTAAATGAGATAGCAAAAATGGAAAGCTATCTTAATTGTGATCAAAGACAAAAAAATTGCAGCACAATGGAATTAATTGAAAGAGCCCAACAATTTGAAAAGAGAAAATGGTCTGGCTTAACCACAAGCGATCGTATTGTTGCTTCCCGAGAAGCCAAAGACCTTATTTTATCCATAAACGAGGTGTATAAGCAAACTAATGATGCCACCCTTATGGAAATCATGAAGCGCCTTACGGTTCTTAAACGTAAAGTGGAGAAGCGCCTGAAGGGTATGCCACAGATATAAGGCGGATAATCCGCAACCTATTTGGTAGTCGAGAGCTTAGTGTGAGGCATTAAATTGGACGGCAGTTCAAATACTTCCAAATCAAAATATGCTACAGCAGCCAATAGATGGTCGAAGATATCGGCCATGATAAACTCATAATTCTGCCAGCGCTTGTCCTTGCTGAAAACATAAACCTCTAAGGGAATTCCCTGGGTGGTAGGGTGTAGTTGCCTTGTCATCATAGTCATCTCTTTATTTACCGCGGTATGATTTTCCAGATACGATTCAACGTATTTTCTGAATACCCCCAGATTAGTCAGATTGCGCCCGTTAATCTTTAGTTCCTTGTTTACCTGGTGCTTTTCATTATAAGCGGCAATTTTTCCACTCCTATCGTTCAGATAATCCCTGATCAATTCAATCTTTTTCAGGTTTTCTATATCCTTATCATCCAGAAAACGAATAGAACCTTGTTTTAGGACCATTGCCCTTTTAATTCGGCGACCTCCAGACTCCTGCATCCCTCGCCAATTTTTGAAGGAGTCTGAAATCAGGGCATAAGTTGGGATGGTCGTTATGGTCTTGTCAAAATTCTGAACTTTTACAGTAGCCAGGTTTATTTCAATAACGTCTCCGTCTGCCCCGTACTTTTCAAAGGTGATCCAGTCGCCTATTCTGACTATATCGTTGGCGCTTACCTGAATACTGGCAACAAGACCGAGGATTGAATCTTTAAATATTAAAATGAGAATGGCCGATGCCGCACCCAGGGCTGTAAAAAACTTCCAGATAGTAGTATCGGTCACAATGGCAAAAATGGTCACAATACCAGCAACTGAAGCGAATATCATAAAAACCTGTATAAAGCTATCAATAGGTTTATCTTTAAATCGAGGCAGCGTTTTCAAATAATCCTTTATGCTATTCAAAATCCTTTTAGTAATACTTATTACGAGGATAACGGCTAAAATCTTAAAGAACTTAGTAGCTATATTTTCTGCGTACTCAAAGTCTACAAAAACAAATGGGATCAACTCCAGGGATAGTAAGAGAGGTATTATATGAGCAAGATTTCTCGGCACCTTGTTCGTAACGAGAATATCATCGAAGTTTGTCTTGGTCTTCCTGGCCATTTTGGTTGAAATTGTCCTCAGGATTTTCCAGAGGATAAAATCAATAAGTAATACCAGTAGGATCATTCCGAGCAACATGGTCAATACATTCAGGTAGCTCGCGGTTTGTGGTGATAAGCCCAACTCCAGAAAATAATTGTACAGCCAATGGTTCTGATCAGCATTCATGATGATATGGTTTTAACTGCAAAAATACTCCAAAATATTTCCCTGTGTCACTTAGGTAAATTATTATAAATGCCTGGGCAATGGGCAGCCTTATAAATATATTTCCCTTACATTTAATATATCCAAAGCTCAAGGAATGCAGACCATTTTAGGATCGGGCGGCGCCATAGGTAATGCCCTGGCAAAAGAACTAACGAATTATACCAGTGAAATCCGACTGGTAAGTAGAAACCCGGAAAAAATGAACCCCGAAGACATGCTTTTTCCCGCAGATCTGACCTCCAGGGAACAGGTTGAAAAGGCTGTATTGGGTTCTGAAGTGGCTTATTTAACGGTGGGCTTACCCTACAATCATAAAATTTGGAAATCGCAATGGCCAGTAATAATGGAGAATGTTATCCAGGCCTGTATGAAACACCAGTGCAAACTGGTATTCTTTGATAACATCTATATGTATGAAGCCAGGAGTCTGGATCCTATCACAGAAGATCTGCCAATAAATCCTCCTAGTAAAAAAGGAACCGTCAGGGCAGAAATATTTAATAGGTTTATGAAGGCTGTTAATGACGAGCAGTTATTAGGGCTGGTGGCCCGTTCCGCTGATTTTTATGGCCCTGGGATAAAAAATGTAAGTATTCTGACCGAAACCGTATTCAATCCGCTGTCTCAGGGGAAAAAAGCCAGTTGGCTGGGGAAGATCGATAAAAAACATTCCTTTACCTATGTGCCGGATGCGGCCAAAGCTACTGCCTTACTGGGGAATACTCTTGAGGCCTATGGCGAAGTATGGCACCTGCCAACAGCACCTAACCCTTATACCGGAAAGGAATGGATCACAAAAATCGCTGAGGGCTTACATACCGAAGCAAAATATCAAACAGCCGGAAAGACCATGGTCAGGATAATTGGTTTGTTCAATCCAATTATGAAAGAAATGGCCGAAATGGTGTATCAATATGACCGGGATTATGTGTTCGACAGCTCAAAATTTGAGAAAAAGTTCTCGGTTGTACCTACACCCTATGATACGGGAATTAAAGCTATCATCAGTAGTGATTATTCCTGAATAAAAAGTCTTAAGAATAGAATTAGGATGACCTAGGTCATTGCCGTCTCACTCCTTTTAAACTTCCTTTGCATAAAATTTTAGGATGTATTGGTGGATATCATTGGGGGTTCTAATTCTGCTGGTTCTATACTTGCTCTATGTACCGGTAATCCTCTACGTCAATACTATTTCGAAAGAATACTTTGTGCGTGTAAAGGGATTGGCAAAAGTAAGCCTGGAGGGGGATGACAAAGAATTTATACGAATTAAATTAAACACCCTCTTCACTAAATTTTACTACTATCCCCTCCGTAAGGACAAAAAAATTAAAAAGAAGAAAAAGAAGGTTGTTGAAACCTCACCTAAAAAATTTGACACACAAAAAGGGATGAAATACCTGCAAAAAGGTATTGCATTAATTAAAACCTTTCAGGTAAAACAATTTACCCTGCATATGGATACGGGAGACTATGTCCAGAACGCCAAATTGATTCCGGTATTTTCACTAATGGATTATTATATCGGCGACTTTAAGATCAATTTTCAAGATAAGAACAGTCTGGTTTTCCATTTGGAAAACAAACCTATACGCATCTTAAAAGTATTTATTAATCCTAAAAAATAGTATCATGGAATTACACTTTGAAGAATTATTGACACAGATTACTGATTTTATGAAATCTGAAGCAAAAACCGAAACTGTTGTTGGAGAACAGTTCCAACTTGGAGAATTTAAATGTGTTCCTGTTATAAAAGTAGGAATGGGATTTGGATCTGGAGGAGGAGAAGGTACTGAAGCCAAAACTAAAAAAGGACAAGGAATGGGTGCCGGAGCAGGTGTAGGTATTGAACCTATTGGATTTCTGGTGACCAAAGGAGAGGAAATTTCCTTCCTGGAAGCAGGGAAATCACATGGCCTGGCAGCAGCCTTTGAAAAAGTTCCTGATTTAATTGAAAAATTTGTTGAGACCAGGAATAAGGAAACAGAAATGGCATAAGTTCATTGCTGTTACATCCAACTAAAACAGGGCCGAGTAGTAAGCAACCCCAAATAGTATTACTACTCGGTTTTATTTTGGTACAATTCCATGTTCCCTAACTTTTAGAATCGATATTGGAATTCTCAGGAAATTGGTCTACTTTGAAAAATATTAAGCTTAAGCGACATGGTGTTGAAAGATCAAAAAATACTTGTTACAGGGGCTTCCAAGGGCATTGGTAAAGCCATTGCAATTCACCTCCTGGAGGAAGGAGCAATGGTTGCCATACATTACAATAGTGGTGAGAAGGTGGCCCTTGCCCTTGCCAATAAATATCCCGCAAAGGCATTTCCTGTCAAGGCCGATCTGGTCAAGGATGCCGAAGTGGTACAACTCATGGAAAAGGCAGTGGAGGTATTAGGGATCATCGACTCAATTGTTTTGAATGCCGGGGTTTTCTGGCCGCACCCTGTTACGATAAACACCAATGAATGGTTATCTGTTTGGCGCAAAATAATGACTATCAATCTCGATGCTTCAGGGGTCATCACAAAAATGGCCATTGAGCATTTTAGAAACAATAAAGGTGGCAGGTTGGTCTATATTGGCAGTAGGGCTGCATTTCGGGGCGAGACCCAGGACTATCTGGCCTATGCGGCCTCGAAAGGCGGACTCACATCGCTTGCCCGCTCTGTCGCACGGTCCTTCGGGAAGGAGAATATCAAGGCTTTTGTGGTGGCTCCGGGCTTTACCCGAACGGCCATGGCCGACGAATTTATTCAAAAGCATGGGGAAGAACTACTACTCGATGAAATTGCCCTGACCGAATTAACAACCCCTGAGGATATTGCTCCTTTGGTGGCTTTGATGTGTTCCGGACAAATGGACCACGCTACAGGCGCTACTATTGATATAAATGCCGGAAGTTATATCAGGTAATAGACCATCCTGGGCAACAATTATTTTTTAATAATCTTAAAGGTTTGCCTGCTCTCTCCATCTACTTGTATAAGGTATATTCCCGCTGCTAATTCAGCTAAATTAAGTCGTATTTCCTGATTGGTAACCGCCGCTTTTTCAGTCGAAATCAATCTTCCATTCAGGTCATAAATACGCACGGGGAGTACCTCTCTGGCAGTGTCCGTCTTGATACTAAGTTCGTTCGAAGTTGGATTGGGGTAGATGTATGCATTACCGTCCAAATAATATTTCTGGGTGAACTCCCCCTCACAAGGCAGGCTCGATCTTAAGGTAATCAGGTCCCCATCTTCTATTTCTAGAACAATGGTACTATTGTTAAAACTCCCCACTACACGGTCATTGCGATACAAGGTAAATGGGGGGTTCCCATTTACTACTTCTAATTCCAGGGTTTTGGATTCCCCTTGCTTATTGATTTTAGAATTAACGGATAGCTCCTCAATTTCCGGAATAACAATATCAAAGCATTGTTCAAATGTACTGTTACCGCTTACGCTTATGCATACCTGATAGGCTCCGGGGTTTAGGCCATCTATATTGAGGTCTTCGTTAAAGCTGTAACTAGTCCCTCCAATAGATAGCTCATAGTTGTAGAAATCCCTGGCAGTAATAAGCAGGGCCCCGTCATTCTCGTTTATACAACTTTCACCGGTGACTCTGAGGGTGAAGTTATCGGGCGCAACAATTACAGCTCCGTTAAAGTACTGTGATGCCAAATCGTAAGCTTCTTTCCCGATTTTATTTCCCATTATTCTCCCCGGGATATCATCAACGGGAGGGTGAATGCCTCCCCAAATACGGGAAAGGCTGGTTTGGTCTGAAGCATCGCGATAAGTGGCCCATTGCAATGCGAAATTTTCTGTAGGCCCCTGTTCAAAAACTAAAAAGTTATTCTGTTCAATATCGAACACTCCTAATCCCCCGGGAAAAAAGGGATCGCCCGTAAACATTGTCAATACCTCCGCTGCGGCTCTAGAAAAAGTGGAATGTCCGGAGACATAACCTGCAAATGGCGGCGTAACAAAGGTTGGTCTTTGATAAGGCCACCATTGGGAACCCAGGATCCAGTCTACCCCCGCCACATCGGTATTGGGGTCGTTAATAAAATCCGGACCCCTCCAACCGTAAATCTTGATTTTACCAACATTTTCGTTGGCTGTCCCGGCAAGGGGATCACCTGCTACAATAAGTTCAATTCTTCCCGGGATCAGGGGAAGTCCCTGAGGATCATAGCCCGGGAGTGAAGCATCGCTGCTTTGTCCTTTCCATGCCATATAGCGAATAGCCGAAATTGGCCTTATGTAATCGTAATACCCTTTAATACCCCAGGTATTCACCGCAGAATCGTGCATAGCGCCTCCAAGCGCCAGGTATGATTTAACATCCCATTCCAGATCACTAACTACATCTCCCTGTCCGCCAATTCGTTTTACGGTCATTGGATGATCACTTACATAATTCAGAATAGTAAACCAATGCCCGGGAGGGGTTTCGGAGTCCGGACCATCTGCCCAAAACTCTGCTAAAACTCTTGCATAATCAGCCCGCCTAACCAGTTGAGGCGTGTAGGGTTGTAAGGTCTCCGGATTAAAAGCATGTCCGGTGCCTATGTCGCCTCCCTCCATAAAATCGTAAAAGATTTGATATTCCTCAAAGGACTCTGGGTAGGATGTCAGGTCTACATTGCCAATTGCGCCTGGTGAAATGTCAATTAAGGTAGGATCTGCAGGATCAAGATGAGAAGACCAGGAAGCTACCAGTGAAAAGTGCCACTTATAGGGGTCACTAAAACCGTCCTCATTTGAATTCTGGATGGACGGTGGTGCTCCGGGATCATTGTATATATAGCTGTCAAAACCGTTATTTAGAATTTGGAGGTCGGCTTTTTTTAAAGAAAACGGGATAACTTCGCCCCATTCCGGACTTAAGAAATCCGGGGTGTTTCCCGGGAAGGGATTACCACTTTGATCTACAAAGATGTCGAATGCCAACGGCTGCCACCTGTTCGGATCTGCAAGATCGTTATCCTCTTCATAGGTTTCCAATAGCAGCGGTTCATTAACGGGTACATAGTATTGGTTTTCGTATTCATTGGCTTCATTAGCCCGTCTTGTAATCCGAAACTGATGATTTCGGCAGCCAGATAATTACCAAGTGCTGCGTAAGACCCATTGCTGTAATCCAGCTCATTATTAGCAGCGTCAAATCCCAGGGAAGAAAATAAATCATCTATACTCTGCAAGGTTTCAGTAGCTCCAGGCGATGATGCAAAGCGATGCCTAAGTAAGCGATACATGGCATAGCTCATTACTTCTTCCTGAGCTGCCTGAATATCTTGCGGTACTGTTATCCCTTCAAAATCACAAGCGTATCCCCCGAAGGTCTTTCCAAGGAATACTGTTTCGCTGTTATCATCAAATACAGCCCATGCATCATACATGGCCACAGAACTGTGAAACAGATTTCGGGCATGAACTGTGGGACGTGCCAAATCGCCCCTGATTCCTTCAAGCAATACCTCATTCCACTGACGGGCAACAGATAGTTGCGCCTGGCCAACAGCGCTTATCAGCACAAAGAAAAGGAAGAGGGTTCGGGTAATTTTGGCCATCCATTTAATTTTCGGTTAAATATATTCATTTGTAAATATCCGGGAAAGAATAATGGACAAAGCCGGTAATTTTTTCTGGTGTTTAACACTATGCTGTTAAGTGTTTAGCCCTAACACCTTTTAAATCTAATCCTGGAACTGAGCTTTTATTAAAATTGATAATAATGGTATCTTTAGCCGTCATTTGTAAATTACTGTCCATGAAGCATTTTTTATTTGTAATATCATTTGTATTTATCTTACCGTTAACTGCCCAAAAAAAAGTCCTGGATCACCAGGATTTTGAGGTTTGGAACTCCATTGAAAATGAAACACTGTCTCCAAATGGCAAATACATTATCTATAGCCTCGAAAAGGGAGAGGCCGATCAGTTTTTAAAACTAAAAAATGAAGCTGGCGCCCTGGTTCTTGCACATGACCGTGCCAGGGATGGCGTATTTTCATACGATTCCAAATTTACCATCTTTTCTGTTAATGCCTGGAAAGACAGTATAACGGAAATGAAACGCAAGAAGGTTAAAAAGAAGGATTTGCCTAAGGATAGCCTTGTTATTTACAACATTGATCAGGATAAGTTAGAGAAAATTGCCAGGGTAAAATCATTTAAGGTACCCGAGAAATGGTCTGGCTTCGTTGCTTATCAATTAGAGGAAGAAGCTGAAAAGGACGAAAAGGAAAAAGACAGTACAGATGCCGGGAAAAAAGAAAAGAAAGTTGGAAAGAAGAATGGCTATCATTTGGCCGTGAGGGATTTGAATACAGGACAGCAAGATATTTTTAAGTTTGTAACCGACTATAAATTCGCCAAAGAAGGAAAATATCTGGTTTTTTCTACATCTGGGGAGGACAAAAATGCCAATGCTGCGGTTTTTGTTCTGGATTTTGAGAAAGGCGAACTCGCTAAGGTCCATGAAGCCAAAAAGGCTAAATATTTCCAACTCCAATTTAGCGATAAGGGGACGCACCTTGGCTTTGTGGTCGACAAGGATACCACCAAAGTACAGCTGCGGCCCACAGAACTGTTCCATTGGAAATCCGGAATGGTCCAGGCACAACAAGTAAGTGAGGGATACCAAGGGCTACGCCCTTCCCCGGTGGCGGATATTTCCTTTTCTAAAGATGAATCAAAGATGTATTTTGGATTGGCCCAACCACCTATCCTGAAAGACACTACACTAATAGATGAGGAAATAGTGAACGTAGAAGTCTGGACCTACAACGAGCCCCGATTGTACACCGTTCAGGAGATGCAATTAAAAAATGATACCGTAAAAGCCTATACCTCAGTAGTTGCCCTGAAAAATAATTATCAGCTTACCCAACTGGCCTCTGAATCGTATCCGGATTTGCTATTGGCAGATAAAGGGAATGCTGCCTATGCCCTTGTAAGCAGTAGCAAGCCTTATGAGCTAGAAGGGCAGTGGACAGGACGGCGGGCAAGGGACTACGCCCTGGTAAATGTCCAAACAGGGGAGCTAAAAAAAGCCTTGACTAAAATTGCGGGGCGCGTTTCTTTTAGCCCTAAAGGCAGCTATGTGTACGGTTACAATAGTGTTGATACTACATGGTTTGCATACAATATTGCTAAAGGAAGTTATAAGGCACTAACCTCGGGAAAAGTATTTTATAATGAACTCCACGATTCACCAAGCCCTCCATTGCCCTATGGCGTGGCAGGATGGACCAATAACGACAAGGAACTATTGGTTTATGACCGATACGATATTTGGAAGTATAACCCGGATACCGGTGCATCTGCCCGTTTAACCAGAGGCAGGGAAAGCAATAAAGTGTACCGCTACGTAGATCTGGATAAAGACATAGAGTATTTGGATATCAATGAAAAATGGCTGCTCACTACCTTTGATGAAAATGACAAAAGCAGTGGCTTTGCTTCGTATGATTTTAAAAGGAATACACTCACCCGCTTGCTTAATGGACCATATCGTTTTACCACACCCCAAAAGGCAAAACGCTCGGGCCGACTCTTGTTTACCAGGGAATCCTTTCAGGAGTTTCCGGACCTGAGGATTGCGGATATGGACTTTAAAAAGATCCAAAAGATCAGCAATGCCAATCCACAGCAGGAGGAATATAACTGGGGAAGCATTGAACTGGTAAAATGGACCTCATTAGACGGAATTGAACTAACCGGAATGCTTGTTAAACCGGAAAATTTCGATCCAAATAAAAAGTACCCCATGATTGTAAATTTCTATGAAAAGAGTTCAGATAGGCTCCACAGACATAGAGCCCCTTCACCGGGCAGGTCTACCATTAACTATAGCTTTTATGCCAGCAGGGGGTATATCATATTTAACCCCGATGTACATTATCGTATTGGTTATCCGGGAGAAAGCGCATATAACTGTGTTATCCCCGGAGTTACCTCCCTTATTGAACAGGGATTTGTAGATAAGGATAATATTGGCGTACAGGGCCATAGCTGGGGAGGATATCAAATTGCTTATCTGGTTACTAAAACCGATATATTTAAAGCTGCAGAAGCGGGAGCACCCGTGCCTAATATGATTAGTGCTTATGGCGGGATCCGATGGTGGACAGGACTTAGCAGACAATTTCAGTACGAGCATACTCAGAGTAGGATAGGAGGTACCCCCTGGGAATATCCAACCCGTTATTTAGAAAATTCTCCCATCTTCAATATTGATAAAATCAATACGCCCTTGCTGATTATGCATAACGATGCAGATGGACATGTGCCTTGGTACCAGGGGATTGAGTTCTTTGTAAGCCTTAGGCGCCTGGGCAAACCCTCCTGGTTCCTCAATTACAATGGTGAACCACATTGGCCACTGAAATTGCAAAATCGTAAGGATTTCAATATCAGGATGGCCCAATTCTTTGATCACTATCTAAAAGGGGAGCCTAAGCCTTTATGGATGGACCGGGGCGTTCCAGCGATAGAAAAGGGAATAAATCAGGGGTATGAGTTGCTGGATAAGGATGGTTAATTAAAGTGTTGCCAGGCCTGTCCTTTCCGGTTTTTCGTCAATGAACCCGCTTTTGTGAGAAGATTCTTTCCCTGCATTTTTTGGAAGTCAATTCTTTGAAAAATATTGTGTGGTGTTCGGACAGTTTTAAAGGTACTTCGTCCTTTCCTGGTTGATGCAATACACATTTGCAACTTAATTCACCAACAAGTTGCCTTGTGCTTCATAACTAATAATCAACCAAAATCAAGAAAATGAAAAAATCAATTCTAGTGGTATTGCTCTTTGCATTTACCGCACTTTACGCCCAGAAAAAAAATGGAACCATCTATGTTGAGCACGAAGCCATTGATATAGCCACAGACATGCTGCAAGCCATGGTAGCCGGAGATCATGAAAAAGTAGCTTCCTATCTGGCAGACGATTTCCTGTCTTTTAACGGTACAGGGAGGAATCCGGATCAGAAGGGAAGAACCAAAGAGCAATTTGTCAACAGTGTGAAATGGATGAAAGACAATATCTCCTATATGTCAATAGAGCCTTCCCCTGGAGCCTATCCTGATGCCCTGGAATATAAGGACGGTGAGATATGGGTTCAGACCTGGGATAATCTTAAAGGTATGCATAACGACACAGGCGTCAAAGTAAACAGTCCTTCTCACCGGCTTATTCAATTCAATAAGGACATGAAAATCTACAGGATGATCAATTACAGCAATAACCGTGTAGGATGGGAAATAGGAGAAAGCATGGGGGATCTTCAAAATGGGGTTTTATATAAACAACATGATAATATCAACAAGGTCCGGATCATGATGAGTGCCTTTGAAAATAATGATTTGGAGAAAGCGTATAGTTTCTTTCATGAAGATGTCAGATTCAACAGCCTTGAATTGCCCATAGGAGAAACCATGAGCCTGGATGAAATTAAGGAGCGTAATAAAAATATGATGGAAACCTATGACTTTACCAGTATTGATGTTGTGGGTTATCCTGATTATCTGGAATACGATTTACGAGATGGCAGAACCGTCCAGTCATGGTGGAATTTTAGAATGACCAGGAAGTCGGACGGAAAGAAGTTTGTTCTTCCTGCCCTTTATATCCATGATTTTGATGAGGATGGAAAAATAGTTAGATCCAGTGCTTATGTAAGCACCAAAGCATTGGATGCCAAGTAAAAAAATTGCTTTATAAATAGAGCGCCTTGTGCGCTCTTTTTTTATGCCTAAGCAAGGATACTTTCATGCCCGGAATCTTTAACAAACAGGCAGGAACTTCGCGTTTTGTCGGTCATTTCCTGCACAAATTCAAATCGCAAATCCCCATCCATTCCAAAGATATTAAGGTCTGCAGGAGGTGCTTTTGAAACTACGGACCTGAAATCCCCAACATATACCTCGGTAAGTGTTTGCGGTAAACGGGCAAGACTTATCAGGGAATGGAGGAACTCTTTGGCATTCTCTTCTTCCTTGGGATCCCTGATGGCAATAATAAGCCTAATTGTAGCCTGCCAATTCCTTTTAAGTTTATAGGCAATAAGTGTTGAAAGGTCCAGGTTGCCAATATCCCATCCCAGGTTCCAGTTATTGGTGCGGTCACTTACCCACACATTGATCATATTTCGTTGACCCAGTAGGGCCGTAGGGTGTGCAGAAAAAAGAAGCACTCCTATCTCCAGGCGAATAGACTCTTTGATTACGGGCCTTATTTCCGTTTCGTAATCATCGTGTTGTTGCAGGTTTAAAAAGACAATATTGGGTCTGAAAAATGCCCCTTTTAAAGCCTGATTTCCATAATTCACTCCTTTCGCAAAGTCCTCGCTGTGAATCACTGTCCAGGAAGAGAAAACGCCCTTTTTCACAAAGGCTTCAGAGAGGTTATCTAATTGCTTTACCAGGGTACTGTTCTCAGAATATGGTTCAATCCCCAAAAGTTTAATAGACCCCTTGGGCCTGGCAATATTCCGTAAGAATTCAAAATTCCCCTTTGCCCCATAAAAGTCCCTTACGGGCACCATTAAATTGGGTTTCCAGGCACGTTGCTGCATACTTTTCATTCCCCAGGTATGTTTTGCTGCCCATTCTGCAAAGGAAACAAACAGACCCGATCTGACATCCTCAAAGGGCGTTTCAATATTGGCCCTGGATAAAAACCAGTAGACTACAAATACAATACTGAAAGAAGCCAGACTTATGGTGGGATTTATTATAAACATGGCTAAAACAGAAGATATTAAACCCACCCAGGGAACCCATCGCTTCACTTTAAAAACCGGCCTGTAACTGATCAATCCGAGGTTTTGCTCAATGATTACGACTATATTGATCATTGCATAGGTAATCAGGAAAAAGAGGGTAACCAAAGGGGCAACCGCATTAAGGTCGCGCAATAGCATGGTGACAAATATCATGATCCCGGTAACAATCATTGCATTGCGGGGTTGTCCGTTGGCGCTGGTACCTGCCAAAAATTTGGCATAGGGAAGTACCCGGTGTTCGCCCATGGCATATAAAATTCTGGAAGATCCGATTATGGAAGCAAGCGCTGAAGAAAAGGTGGCGCCAAGTATTCCGGCAATTACAAGTGGGGGAAAATAGGACTTGTTAATAATCACATTGTAATTAGCAATCAATTCGACCTCGGTGGCACTCCTTGCTATCCAGTAAGCAAGCAAAATATAGATTACAAAACTGACTCCTATTGCCCACAAAGTACCCACCGGGATACTCTTTTTAGGGTCTTTCAATTCCCCGGACATATTAGCTCCTGCCATGATCCCTGTAGACGCCGGGAAGAAAACAGCAAAGACGATCCAGAACGTACTGCCGCTAAACCCATTCTCCGGAGAGCCTTTAAAAGTACCCCATTTTAGAGCCTCACTGGCTTCAATGCCCATTGATCCGTAGTATGCCGCTACTACTATTGATATGAGCGAAAGCACAATCACGGCCATGATAATAAACTGGGTTTTTATCGCCAGGTCGGCACTGATGTAGGCAATGGTGATTAAAACGCCAAAGACAACAATATCTACCAAAAAGGCATGGTGGTCTGGAAAGATGCCTAACCAACCTTCACGGAACCCGAAAATATACATGGTTACGGCCAGTCCTTGTG
>CBDUAW010000019.1:0-13390 GCA_965365215.1 uncultured Eudoraea sp.
TGCGTACCCCATCGAACTGATAATGCCCAGTGCATTACTTTTAATACCCCTTTCCAGGCATATCATTGCCGCTCCTTCGCCCAACACCATCCCATTTCTGCTTTTGTTCATATCGAGGGCCCTGCAAGGATACAGATCCGTACTCCTGCTATATATTTTCAGAGCTTGCATCTGAGCAAATGTAAATGGCGTTAAAGGGGCTTCGCTGCCTCCTACCAGGAACCTATCTGAAAAGCCAGCATTCAGCCAGGCGATCCCATTTAAGATCCCGTGCAATGCCGTGGAACAAGTAATGGAATGAGAAAGTTCTGGTCCTCTGGTTCCAAGATCCTGAGCTATCCAGGACGAGATATTCCCAAGAGTTGTAGTAGGAGAAGCCACACTTGAAACCGTTTTATTCTCAAGAAATTCACTGTGGTACTTTTCAAATAAGGCTGTGGCCCCCCTTGATGAACCAATATTTATCCCAAAGGTGTCTCCCTTTTTCCAACCTGCCCTTAGCACAGCATTCCTACCTGTCCATATAGCATAGAGCACGCTCTCATCCAGTCTTTTATAATTTGGATTTTCTTCTCTGAGTTCCAATATCCTTTCCTTTAATTCAGGGGGAATGGCACCTGCGTATACACGGCTACCGGACAATTCCAGTTCAGTTAGGCGGTGATTGGGATCCTTATATGCAAGCCAACTGTCCTCAGTTTTTCCAAGAGCAGAAATGGCATCTATAGAGGTAATCGAAATAGTGTCTTGTGTTTTCATAACAATTTGACAAAACTAGTTTTTTTAAGGAAGATCTTCCTTACTTTTAAATATTCCTGTCTCCCTCAGTATCTAAATTTGTATTTTAGGCCCCGCCAATAGGCCAATCAAAGCTTTTTCATGGACAAGCTCACTTTATTAATTGTTATTCCCTGCTACAACGAATATGACCGATTGCCTATAATTGCCTACAAGAACTTTTTACAAAATCATACAGATGTTGGGATATGTTTTGTAAATGATGCTTCTACTGATAGGACGGCCGAAATCCTCTATCAATTTCAAGAAGATTTTCCTGCACAGGTAAGAGTGCTTGTCAATTCAAGAAATGCAGGGAAGGCCCAATCTGTTCGGACAGGTGTAAATTATTGTGCCGATGAGATAGCTGCTCCATTTATTGCATATCTGGACGCAGATTTAGCAACTTCTTTGGAGGAGTGTTATTCCTATCTGGCCTTTATGGATGAAAGGGAATTTGTATTTGCATCCCGAATTTTGAAAATTGGTTCTGTGGTTGAACGGAGATTCAGTCGCTTTCTTATTGGGAGGATAATTGCCACTGCAATTTCAAATATCCTTCAAATCAAGGTGTATGATACCCAATGCGGTTGCAAATTATTCAATTCTTCAATAGCAGCAATTCTATTTGAAAAGGAATTTATCTCCAAATGGTTATTCGATGTTGAGCTATTCAGCAGAATACTCATAGAATTCGGTGTCTCTGAAGGGTTAAAAAAAATGGAGGAAATCCCTGTTAAAAGGTGGGTAGACCAGGGGGATTCCAAGGTGAAACTTTCCTATTTTTTCAGACTGTGGTACGACCTTTACCTTATACGAAGGATGCACAGGAAAGGGATGGCTGCAAAATTGAAGGGCTTCTAAAGATCATCTAATACAGATTTAATACAACCATAGATCTTTTGCAGTTGCTCGTCGTTTATAATATATGGCGGTAAGATATAAATTGTATTCCCCAAGGGCCTTAGAAACACTCCCTGCTCCATAAAACTCCTGTAAAGTTCATCGCGCTTATTCCCGTATCTATCCATATGTATATTCAAGTCAAGGGCATAGATAACTCCAATTCTGCGAGTTTCCAGCACTTTGGAGTGCGCTTTTATTTCCTGGTCAAATTGGTAGTGCCTTTCCGCAATCCGGGTAATATTATCCTGCATCTTTTTGGAACACAATAATTCGAGCGCTGACAGAGCAGCAGTACAAGCAAGTGGATTAGCTGTATAGGTATGACCATGAAAAAAGCCTTTGGCAATATCCTCACTGTAAAATGCATCAAATACTTCTTGGCTACAGCTGGTTATGGCCATTGGCATCAGCCCGGCGGTGAGGGCCTTGGAAAGACAGATAATATCTGGCTTGGTCGCTATTTGATCTGATGCAAAGAACGTTCCGGTTTTGCCGAAACCCGTCATTACCTCATCGGCAATCAACAATACCCCCTGATCCTGCAGAAAAGAAAGTATGGCCTCTAATCCACTTTTATCATGAACCTTCATCCCGGCAGCTCCCTGTACCAGTGGTTCGTATACAAAAGCAGCTACTGAATCCCCTTCCACCAGGGACTTTAACATATTGAGTATCTCCTCATTGTTGGTGCCGTTCGGAACAGGGATTCGTTTTACTCCCAGATTAAAATCTTCAAAGGGCCCATTATATACTGATAACCCAGAAACCGACATTGCCCCGAATGTATCCCCGTGAAATCCTTCCTCAAAGGCCAGTAACACTTTTCTTCTTTCTTGCCTGTTAAAATAATACTGCAATGCCATTTTAATTGCTACCTCAATTGCTGTAGAGCCATTATCTGAAAAGAATAACTTTTGTTGATTCTCTGGCAATACGTTTATCAAAGCTTCAGATAAGTCAACAGCAGGTTCGTGGGTAAATCCGCTAAACACAACCTGATCTAATCGCTGCATCTGACCATATACTCTTTCAAGGATATAGTCATTACAATGGCCATACATACAGGTATACCAGGAAGAAATCCCATCCAGGTAGGCCTTCCCATTCTCATCGTACAACAAAGCACCTTTGGCAGAACTAATGCCCAACATTTCACCATGTGTTTTATGCTGCGTAAGGGGATGCCACAGATGTACTTTGTCGCGTTCCGAAAGTTTTCCCAAGGTACTATTATTTAAATCTGTTCTTTTTCTATCTTGCAAAGATGGCAAATAAATACGTTTTCATCAGTGCACAAAACATCTAAAAAATCAAGGTTTTTCACTATATCAACCTTCTCCAATACAGGAGTCTTATTTTATCTTTTTGTCACCAGCTTCTTTATTCGATTTCCATTTTTTTTCCGAGATTATATAGACAGGGATGAAAGCACTTTTATCCTTATGGCACAGGCCTGGGTAGATGGCCACCTGCCCTACACCCTTCTTTGGGATGTAAAACCCCCTTTAACCTTTTTGTTCTATGCTATTATCATTTTCCTTTTTGGAAAGAGCTTTATTGCCATTAGGTTAATTGGAGCCCTGCTTGTAGCCTTGAGTTCTTTCTTTGCTTTTAAAATTACGGTCCTGCTGAGCAACAGGAAGGCGGCCATGGCATCTGGTATAGCCAGCGTAGTAATGCAAAGTATGTTCGGAAGTATACAGGGAGTAATGTCCGAGCATATCCTGATGTTTTTCTTTATGGGAGGTCTGTATCTGCTGATGGATTATCACAATTATGCGAGGCTTTTCCTGGGAGGAATACTGCTGGGTGTTTCACTAATGGTTAAAATCAGTATTGCATTTCCCATTCTGTTCCTGGGAATAGCACTACTATTTCTTCTTTACAGGGATACGGGCCTAAGAGAGATGGTAAAAAAGATCCTGGTACTTACTGCACCGGCAATCCTGGTTGTTCTATTAACCATATTGCCCTATTACCAGATAGGTAAACCGGAATTGTGGTGGAATTCCGTGTTCTTTGCTCCGTTGGCCTATACGGATGCGGGGCGTTCGCCAATTGTTGCTATTTCCGCAATCTGTATAGTTGTATTAGGTTTTATTTTCTGGTCCTGGAAAACGGAAAAATTAGCCCTTCAGAATCAAAAGATTTTATTGGTAGTTATTTGTATAGTTGGGGTGTTGCTTTCCTTTCTAAAAGGAGGAAGGGCCAATAGCCATTACCTTATAATGTTATACCCTTTACTTCTGATTATTCTGGCGATTTCCTTTTCAAATTCCCTGAAGGTGCTTTCCAGGAGGAAACTGAAATGGGTTATTCCACTTTTGCTATTACTCCCTGTTGAATCATATATTGAATATGTCAATATTTACAGGAATAAGATTGAAAGGGGCACTTTTTACAATGGAGAAGGCTTCACGGTTCCGGAGTATATTGAAGCAAACAAGGTAGATACTACCAATATTCTATTTTTGGGATATCATATTGGCTATTGGGTGCTCAATGCGTATCCTCCGGTCAAAACAGCCACCCATCCCAGCAATATCTGCAAATCGGAAATGTTCCCTTATTATAATTCATCCCGAAAGACCGGGTTGGAGGAATTGCAGTTTATCGTTGAGGAAATTAAACCGAAAACCATTGTTGCACGCTATGGAAGAAGGGTCTTTGATAAGGCTAAAACGAGCGAAAACGAATATATAGACACCGTTCTGAACACCAGATATGCAGTGGAAGCGATAGTTGACAATGCCGTTATTTATCGGCTACTTGATTAAATTAATTTTACCCTCCAATTCTTTGGCATAAGAACGGATTACTTCCCTGCTAAAATGTTCTTCTTCTTCAATCCGACCCAGTACGGGAACAGCGGTTTTCTCGATAATTATTTTTTCAGTAGAAGGATGTTTATCTCCACTGAAGATTAAATATACCCCATGCCCCTTCCCTTTTAGGGCTTTTATGGTCAGCAGGGTATGATTTATACTCCCTAAATAATGCCTGGAAACCACAACTACAGAATAATTTGGTTGGATCAAATCCAGAATGGTATCAGTGTTATTTAATGGCACCAATAATCCTCCTGCTCCTTCAATGACCAGGTGATTCTCCGTCTTTGGTTCTTTGATTTCATCCAGATTTATGGCTATTCCATCTATTTCAGCAGCCGCATGAGGACTCATTGGAGTATTTAATGCATAACTATTTTTATGTATTACAGTTCTTTTGTTAGAGATATAGGCTGCTATTTTATCACTATCTGAACTATGGAGGTCCCCGGCCTGTACGGGTTTCCAATAATCGGCATGCAATGCTTCCACAAGTATGGCTGATGCTACCGTTTTACCGACATCCGTTGAAATCCCGGTAACAAAGATTCTTTTCATGACAAACAGGTTTATGGTAGGGTGATCATTTGACAATTGAGGCATTTATACTTTTTCTTTTCAAAGAATGGAAAAAGCTTATGAAGCAAACTTTTCCTGGTATAATATACTTCGGACCGGCTTGCCTTACAATTGGGACAAACAATGGGGTTACCGTCCTTATCGAGTGCATAGGGTCTTATTTCGTTATAGATCTCAAGGGCCCTGTCCTTATCCCTTGTATAAACAGATATCTTTACGCCCCCTATGGCGCTGCTGATCAGGGGGTCGGTATTTAGGGTATTTTCATCTCTGAGAAAGACCGGAATTCCTTCAGATTCGAGCTTGGACTTTATTACCTGCACGTCTGCAGCATATTCAAATGCACCAAGGATATAAAACTCCTGTTTCATTGGGGCGATATTTCTAAATTTAATAATTCAATTAGGTTATCTATTTCCTCTGTTGAGTTATAGCTATGCAAACAGATTCTAATCCTCTCCTTACCTTCGGGAACAGTAGGGGCCAGAATAGGTCTTAGTTCAAATCCTTTTTCCTGTAATATACGAGCAACCCTTTTAGTTTCCTTAATTCCAGGCACAAGACAACAATGTATGGCAGATAAACTGCTGATAAAAGTGCCTGCCAGCTTTCGTTCTTCCAATACACTCTTAAAGAAATTTATGTTTTCATTGAGTCTTCTTATCTCCTGAGATCCTTTTTCAGATAATAAATACAAATGGGCGCTATAGATTGTGGCCAGGGTATGGGGAGGAAGTCCAGTGGTGTAGATAAAACTCCTTGAAAAATTAACCATATAATCCATTAGGCTAGAGCAGCCAAGAAGGGCTGCCCCATGGGATCCCATTGCTTTTCCAAAGGTAATGATCCTGGCGAAAACTTGGTCTTCAAGTCCTAGTTGGCTTACTAAACCTTCACCATTGTTACCAAAAACACCTACGGCATGCGCTTCGTCTATTATAATACGTGCCTTATAATTCGCTGTTAGCTCGCAAAACGCAAGCAGGTCAGGCGAATCTCCGTCCATAGAAAACACTGATTCTGTCACTATATAGATTTCACCTTTTGACGAACCCCCTGTAGTACCCGAATTTTCCAGTTTGTCTTTTAGGTCTGCAAAATTGTTATGTTTAAACTTAAATGCCTTTGCATTTGAAAGGCGCATACCGTCCCGAATACTGGCGTGCACATATTCGTCATAATAGACAATATCCCCTTTTTGGGGAACAGATGAAAATAAGCCAAGATTTAGGTTGTACCCGGAATTAAAGACCAACGCCGCTTCGGATTTATAGTGACGACACAAAAAAGATTCCAGTTCCTTGTACATGAGGTAATTACCTGAAAGTAATCTTGATCCAGTGGCCCCATTTTTATATTCTGCATTGTTTGGCCGTAGTTGAAGTGCCTGCTGACGAATGGTTTCATTGGAGGCAAATCCAAGATAGTCATTAGATAAAAAATCAGTTCTATTTTGGGTTGATCTTAGTTCTCGGAAGGCATCTTGGGCCTTCCGTTGCTCTAGTTTTTCTTGAAGTTTTTCAGGAAAATTCTGCATAAAACAAAGGTAAGGCATCCGTGTTTTAATTCGTAAATTCAGGCTTAGAAAGTATTGGTTCCAGATGATATCTTATTACAGGGCAAAGACTAAAGAGGAACTGCTACAGATCCTCGAATTACAGAAAAGAAACCTTCCGGATTTCATATCGGAAAAGGAAAAAGCCGAAGAAGGATTTGTGACGGTTTCGCATTCTATGGATCTGCTGCAGAGCATGAACAATCTCTGTCCACATATTATTGCCAAAGAATCGGATAAGGTAGTGGGATACGCCCTATGTATGCACCCACAATTTAAGGCCTCTATCCCGGTGCTAATCCCAATGTTCAAAGAAATTGAAAAAGTTGTTGGAGAAGATGACAAGTTTATAATCATGGGGCAAATCTGCATTCGAAAATCACATAGAAAAAAAGGAATATTCCGCAGGCTATACCAAAAGATGAAGGAAGTAACAGCCCCTGACTTTAAGTACATTATTACTGAAGTGGATCATGAGAATACCAGGTCTCTGGAAGCCCATCTGGCGGTAGGATTTAAGGAACTAACAGTTTATGAAAGTCAAAAACGTCTTTGGCACTTAATATATTTATAAAAAAACCATGCCTAGCGACATGGTTTTATATTCTAATATATGATCTAGGTAAATTAATCTGCCAAAACAATTACCTTATTGTCTTTCATTTCAACAGTGCCACTATTTATTGGAAGCGTTGTTTTTCCATTAGAATCCTTGGAAAATTTTGCTTCATACTCTTCCTCCAGCGTGATATTGCCGTCAAACTTAACAATCCCCTCCTGCAAAAGAGATATAATTGGGGCGTGATTTTCGAGCATCTGAAATTCCCCATTAACACCGGGAACTGTAACGGAAGTTACTTCTCCTGAAAATAAGGTTGCTTCTGGTGATACAATTTCTAAATACATAACTGTGTATTAAAACAAGGATTAGGTTTATTACCAGACAAATATTAGACGTCAGCCAACATTTTCTCCCCAGCTTCTATAGCTTCTTCTATAGTTCCTTTAAGGTTAAAAGCAGATTCCGGAAGATGATCCAACTCGCCATCCATGATCAAATTAAACCCTTTAATCGTTTCTTTGATATCTACAAGAACGCCGGGAATTCCTGTAAACTGTTCTGCCACATGGAAAGGTTGCGAAAGGAACCTCTGCACCCTTCTTGCTCTGCCCACAGCCAGTTTATCTTCCTCAGAAAGTTCTTCCATCCCAAGAATGGCAATAATATCCTGTAATTCCTTATAGCGTTGTAACAGCTCTTTTACCCTCTGAGCACAATCATAATGTTCTTTCCCCAAAATCTCCGGAGTTAGGATCCTGGAAGTAGAATCCAGTGGATCTACCGCCGGATAAATTCCAAGCTCTGCAATCTTTCTTGAAAGTACTGTTGTGGCATCAAGGTGGGCAAAAGTAGTAGCAGGTGCCGGGTCAGTTAAATCATCCGCAGGAACATATACTGCCTGAACTGAGGTAATAGATCCCCTTTTTGTAGAGGTAATTCTTTCCTGCATGGCACCCATTTCCGTGGCCAGGGTAGGTTGATATCCTACCGCGGATGGCATCCTACCTAATAGGGCAGAAACCTCAGAACCAGCCTGGGTAAAACGGAAGATGTTATCAACGAAGAAAAGAACGTCTTTGCCCTGCCCATCTCCGGCACCATCCCTGAAATATTCGGCTATGGTTAAACCTGATAAGGCAACACGGGCACGTGCTCCCGGAGGTTCATTCATTTGTCCGAAAACAAAGGTAGCTTTAGACTCTTTCATTGCCTTCTTATCCACTTTGCTTAAATCCCATCCTCCTTCTTCCATAGAATGAAGGAAGTCGTCTCCATATTTGATAATCCCGGATTCCAACATTTCACGAAGCAGGTCATTTCCTTCACGGGTACGTTCTCCAACCCCCGCAAATACCGAAAGACCACCGTGACCTTTTGCAATGTTGTTGATCAATTCCTGAATCAAAACTGTTTTACCAACTCCGGCACCACCAAATAATCCAATCTTTCCTCCTTTTGCATAAGGCTCAATAAGGTCTATCACCTTAATTCCGGTAAATAGTACTTCGGACGAAGTAGAAAGGTCCTCAAATTTTGGCGCTTCCCTGTGAATAGGCAAACCATTTTTTCCTTCCTTGGGTAAATTTTCCATTCCGTCTATAGCATCGCCAATAACATTGAAAAGGCGCCCATAGATCTCTTCTCCAACAGGCATTTGAATTGCATTTCCTGTGGCCACTACTTCTACCCCTCTGCTCAAACCATCAGTAGAATCCATGGCGATAGATTTAACGGTGTTTTCGCCAATATGGGACTGAACTTCCAAAACCAAAACGGAACCATCTTCCCTTTTAATTTCAAGGGAATCGTAAATTTTGGGGAGGTCTGTTCCCGATTCAAATTCTACATCGATTACCGGGCCAATGATCTGTGCAACTTTTCCTGTGATTTTAGCCATTGTGCTACTATTTATATTTAAATGGATTTAAGCTTAATCTCAATCATGGATCTCATTCCAATCCATGGTCATTTTTCGGCTGCAAAGATAGGATTTACTCCTTAAAAAATGACCTCTTTTCGCATATTTTATTAAAAGAAAAAGCACCTCTCATAAGGAAGTGCTTTTCAATGCTATTTGTCTTGAATTCCGGCCGTATCAATTAACGTATAGACCGGTAAACTCAATGGCGTCTACCTCAGGAAGGTTAGAGCCGTACTTGGTGTTAATTATTTCTATCATTGCGTTCACTGCGGCTGCATTTCCTCTGGGGGAAGGATGAATCCCATCTAGTGAAAAGGTACCGCCTGTTACATAATCTGCATTAATAGTAGCAGCACCGCCAATATTAATTCCGGTAGTTGCGGCCTGGTTTACAAAGTCATTCAAATCAAAGAAAGCAAGGTCAAATTGATCTGCCATCATTGAAATAGTGGCATTAAACGCATCTGTGGCATTTGCTACAATGGTTTGTTCCTCCGGAGTAAGTACCCATTCGTCTCCCAGGGGTACACCCACGCCATTTACACTTAATGGATTGTTGGGATCTGCCAATGTCCCTATTACGAATTGGGCCGTCAGCATTAATAGATCATCTGCGGTAGCCTGTCTGTAAGGAGGAAGGCCTAAACCGGATAAATCTGTCAGATCCTCATCTTCAATAACCACAGCATTGGCTGTGCTCTCCGTAAAGTTGATAGTTCTGTAAGCCCTTTCTTCTGCAGAGATTAGCATAGCGGCCTCAGCAGCCAAAAGACCTCCATTATAAGCAGCATAACCCCCGTTCACAGCAGCAGCTGTTGCAGCATCGAGCGGTACCGGATTATGTGGTACAACTTTAAAAAATGGAGCATCTGTAACGCTGGGTATGTTCGCAACTAGTCCGTCTGCGCCTGTTTGGGCAAGTTCCTGTAAAATACCTCCATACACCTGTGCAAACACATTGGCATTGGTGATATCATTCCCGCTATAAGTTGAAGGATCTATATTCCCAGTCTCATTGTGGTCTACTCCCGAACCTCCTGTTGTTGCATAAGACAATATATCATTGGCACCTATCCATAAAGTGAAGAAAGTTGGGCTTTGTGCCAGTACATCTTCCATAATAGAGGCATTGGGATTTGATGCCATCCTTGCAAAAAACGGATTGGCCAATCCTGCCTGTACCCCGGCAACATTTCCATAACCGTTTGCCAAGAGGTGGAAACTTTTTGCACTAGGAACTCCCATATTATTAAATGGCCCGGATAGAATATTAGTTACCTCTGTAGTAGGTGTCCCCGGAACGTTAAAGGGAACCTGATTTACAGGGTCAAATATTAATCTATTAGGTGCAATTTGCGTACCTCCAAGTAATAACCCTCCCAGGTCATCAGCCATAAGGGGCTGACTAAAGCTGCCGCCCCCTGCCAAGGCAAACTGCCCTGCAAGGATATTGGGAAAGGAAACCTCTTGTCCTTTAGCATACAGCGCGCCATCTGCCAAGCCAGCAGTTAGTGAATTCCCAATAGCTACATAAGTGGAAAAGTTTGCCGAACCACTTGTAAAGTTTGGCGTAGGACCACCTCCGCCCGTTCCTGAATCAGGAACATCCGGGATGGCCAAAATATTGTTATCATCAGTGGAACATGCAACCGCAAGTCCTATACATAGAAATAGTAAGAATTTTATATAGTACGTTTTCATATCAAAATTTTATTATTGGTTTATGGTCCAGGAAACATAGAACTGCGATCCAATAGTACCGGCTCCGGGAGCACTGACGTATTCTTCGCCCAGGATGTTGGACCCGCCTACTTTAAATACTGATTTAATACTTGGAACCGTAAAGTTTACCTGAGCATCTACAATATTCCTGGACGGAATAAAGCCATCTGCAAAGGAAGCTTGCCACAGGTACCAATCGTTCCAGCGCCAATTAACATTAAACCCGAAATTCTCAAACAGGTTGGTATGTCCAAAAGAGGCCTTCACCTTATGTTCCGGGGTATTGAAACTGGTTTCAAAACCTGGATCACTACTCTCGTCAAAATCCAATTTGGCATAGGTATAATTTACTCCCAGATCAAAATCACCAAAAACCTTAGTGGTTACCCCAATTCCTCCTCCATACGAGCTGATATCCGCAGAAGAGTTTGTATACGTTTGAAATGCCTGAAAATCTTCATTCTGCAGGGCCAACAGAGAAAGACCATTATCCCCTGCCTCTCCATAAAATGGCACCAGGACCGTTTTGTTAGATATGAAGTCCTCATAAGAATTGTAGTAAGCACTTAGGTCAATACTAAAATTTCCAATGATTCCCCGGTATCCAACTTCATAAGCCGATATTTGTTCCGGTTTAACAAGGTCTACCGTTATAGCTTCCGGTGCTCCGGCCTCTACAGATTCCAGGGAGTAGGTACTTTCATAGGCCCGCCTTCCGGAAAGTTGCACAGTTTGGGATCCGGTGAACGATTGCCCTGCAGTACTAACCAACAATTCCGGGGAAGTGTAACTGTCCAAATTATCTGTTGCAGATCCCACCAAAATGGCAAGACCGGCATTGAGTCCGATAAATAAATCCTGAGTGGTTGGATTCCTAAAACCAGTCTGATAAGATGCTCTCAGATTATGTCTGCTATTTTCATCCATGGCATAAACAAGAGAAACCCTTGGGGAGTAGAAGCCATCAAAGAATTCAGATTTGTCATATCGGATAGATCCGGTGAATTTCAGCCGTTCTTCCAATAATTTCTTCTGAAGCTGAACATAGGCTCCAAATTCCTGATAGTTTATGGGTCCGTCTGTATCAGTATAGATGGTTCCTGCAGAATTTAATGAGTATTGTCTCCATGAGCCACCCACCATGATGTCTGCAAAATCTGAAGTCAGATGTGCCAAGTTGTAGTTCGCATCCACATGATAAATTTTGGAATTGTCCTGAAATTTAGAACCAGTGGTAAGGTCTCCGTCGGCCGTAATTCTGGCCAGAGCATTATTGAACTGCGTTGTTCCTGGTAAAAAGCGGCCTGCATCGGCATTGGCCCTTCCCGCTGCATGTCCTTCGGCATCTGTTACCCCTGGATTCAGGAATCTTGCCGTGAGGTAGCCCAGGGCATAATCAGTGAACCATTCTACATCTCCTTTCCAAGCCCTGTTGATATTAATTGCGGTAAAACGCGTATCATAAGAATTCCCAGCTTTTTCAGCAGTGGTGTATCCTCTGACGAAGAAATTGTTGTTTCGGATCTCCAGTTTGTGTTGTTGCATAAAGAAATCCTTAATGGAGTATCGGTTGGCTCCCTGGTAAATGGTATTACCCCGTCCAATTTTAGAATTCCACACAATCTCAAAATCGTCTGCCCATGGCTTATAGTGCAATGCAAAATCTGCCTTCAGGCTTTCCGCATCGTAATCCATCAGATCTCTTTCTTCGTAGCCAGTTCTTGTAACCCTTGCTGAACCAAAGTCTGTAGCCACTGGAATGGGTAAGTTTTCCGCCGCAATTTGGTCAAAGTCGAGCGTAACGCCCACTTCATCCCCGTAAATATTGAGCCCGTCATAGGCCGGATCCATACGGGTTCTGCCAGGGCTTTCAAAATCAGTATAATCCGTAGAGAACCATTCTGTCCCTTTCAGGAAGGAAACAGAAGCCTTGGCCGCAAATTTATCATTGAAAGCATGTGCTGCCCTGATCCCAACATCCCAAAAACCGTTATCTCCTGCATTGGTGCTGGAGGTTATTCCGGTTTTTGCATAAAAACTAACCCCTTGATGTAGGAAAGGATTCTTGCTGGTCATAAACATGATACCGTTAAAGGCATTTGCCCCATACAGCGCAGATGAAGCACCGGGTAATAATTCAACTGTATTTACATCTAATTCTGACATCCCCAGCAAATTTCCCAATGGGAAGTTTAAAGCGGGAGAAGAATTATCCATTCCGTCTACCAATTGCATAAATCTGGTATTCGCAAATGTTGCAAAACCCCTGGTATTAACCGATTTAAAGGTAAGACTGTTGGTGTTCATGTCTATTCCCTTTAGGTTTTCCAGGGCATCGTAGAAGGTTGGTGATGAAGCTGTCTTAATGGCTTTTATATCCAGCCTTTCCACCGTTACGGGCGATTCAAATATTCGCTCCGGGGTTCGGGATGCGGATATTACGATTTCATCCAAAAGTGTTTGCGCTTCGCTAAGTGTAATGGATAAGGTTTGATTGTTTGATGTAACCTCAGCTAGTGCCTCCGTATACCCTATACTTG
>CBDUAW010000020.1:0-13335 GCA_965365215.1 uncultured Eudoraea sp.
TAGTGTATTCAAATTCCAAAGAATAGCTGAAAAACACTTTGGAGCCTAGCATATAAAATCTCGCGGCCATTGTATCTTGTTTGAAGAAGTAGAAATGACAAAGGCTAGGAAACTACTGATTATTAAACTGATCCATACCCTTATTTGGGTCCTTTTTGTAGCTGTTATCTTTTATGTTTTATACACCGGGATTACAGATACTGTTAACCTCTACACGTGGATAGGAATTGGATTGATCATCGGAGAGGGAATTGTCTTGCTCCTTTTTAAACTGTATTGCCCGTTAACCGTTCTTGCCCGGAGGTATTCGGAATCTACAAAGGACAATTTTGATATTTTCCTCCCCAATTGGCTGGCTAAACACAATAAACTGATTTTTACAACCATTTTTCTCATAGGAGTAGTATTGGTCCTTTATCGCGTACTCGGATTGTAGACAAACAAAGTGGATTCCGATTCTTTTAAGCACGGACACGGTCCTAGTACTAAATTTATTACATTTAAGAAGCTATATCCAGGCTTGGCAAAACCGGGTTTTTTACAAGCCCGGATTTACGTTTCCTGTGGTTAAGGATATTTTCATTTAATGTTTAACTCCCTGTGTTATGAATAAATTCTCTCTGTTTTTCTTCGGTTTATTGCTTATAAGTACCGCCTGCAGTGAATCATCAACAAGAGATACTACTGTTGATCTTGAATTATGGAAATCTGAAATTGTCCAAGCGGAAAAAGACTTTAATGATATGGCCAGGGAGAAAGGCCTGGTTGAAGCTTTTCGATATTTTGCCGCAGACGATGCGGTAATTATGCGAAATCGAAAGATCATCCACGGAAAAATGGCAATTGCTGAGCATGTGGCAACTACCATAAGAGCAGACGAATCCTTAACCTGGAAGCCCAGCTTTGTGGATGTCAGTAAATCGGGCGATTTGGCATATACTTATGGTGATTTTACTTATTCTTATCCTGACTCCCTTGGCAACAAAATAGAGATCCAGGGTATTTTCCATACCGTATGGAAAAGGCAACTAAACGGCGAATGGAAATATGTGTGGGACTAATAGTTTGGCGCCATAAGATAAAAAGTAAGTTTCTGATAAGCTTTTTTACTAGCATGTACCGCATAGAAGAATTATCACAATCCAATCATCGCAAAATAGCGCAACTGGCCTATGCTCTTTGGCCTTATAGTTCCCTTGCCGAAGAGCAGGAGTACTTTCAAAAAGCGATTGAAGAGTCCACTATCAGCGCTTTTCTAATGCACCATAAGGAGAAAAGTATTGGTTTTGTTCATGTTAGCCTAAGGTCAGATTATGTGGAAGGCACCAATACCAGTCCGGTTTGCTACATAGAAGGCATATACGTAAAACCTGAATACAGGCGAAAAGGCTATGCACAAGTCCTCTTCAAGGAAGCTGAAGCATGGGGAAAGCTCAGAAAATGTAAAGAAATAGCTTCTGATGCCCAAATTAAAAATGAGGCCAGTATAGCATTACATAAGCACTATGGATTCAGGGAAATAAACCGCATCGTTTGTTTTGCTAAAAGTATCCCATAACACCATTGCCTAAAACGGAATACTACACAAACAGATGGCCATGTTGAAAAATGAAGGTGACCCACGATTTATTCAGGGGCAACTCCCCTTCCTTCTAACTAAAATTTCCTACATTTAAATATGGGTCTGGGACATGATTTCGGTATTTATCTAATTAACCATATTCCTTTTAAACAACAATTACTTTTGGAAATGAAAAAACACATCACAACCATTCTTTTAGGGGCTATTTTTAGTTTTGCGCTAACCTCAACGGCTCAGGATAATACCAAAGACAAATCACTTCAAAAGGCCACCATGGCCCCTGACTTCTACAAGGGTTTGGAATGGCGTAATATTGGCCCCAACAGAGGCGGCCGGTCTCTGGGATGCGCTGGTAGCCCTGGCAGGCCCAATGAGTACTATTTTGGCGCCACTGGAGGGGGCTTATGGAAAACTACTGATGGAGGTAACGAATGGAAACCGGTTACTGATGGTCAGGTCACAAGTTCCTCCGTAGGGGCTGTAGCTGTAGCAGAAACCAATCCGGACATTGTTTATATCGGGATGGGAGAAGTACAACTAAGAGGAAGTATCACCCAGGGAGATGGGGTCTATAAATCCATAGATGGCGGTAAGAAATGGCGCCATCTGGGATTAAAGGAAACTCAGGCTGTGGCCCGTATTCGTATTCATCCTACTAATCCGGATATTGTGTATGTGGCAGCCTTAGGACATCCATACGGTGATAATGAAGAGCGTGGGGTTTTCCGTAGTACTGACGGGGGCAATACCTGGGAAAAAGTGCTTTTTGTTAGCCCTAAAGCAGGCGCAGTAGACCTGATTATAGATCGCAACAATCCCAAAGTACTATATGCCAGTACCTGGCAGGTTTATCGCAAAGCCTGGAAAATGTGGGGTGGAGGAGGCGACAGCAAGTTATGGAAATCTACGGATGGCGGGGATAGCTGGATAGACCTGACCGGAAATCCCGGGATGCCGGCAGGCCCCATTGGTAAAATTGGGGTAACAGTATCGCCCGCGGATTCTAACAGGGTGTGGGCTATTGTGGAAGCCAATGAAGGTGGTGTATTCCGATCAGATGATGCTGGCAAGACCTGGAAACGTACCAATGATGAACGTAAACTCAGACAACGTGCCTTTTATTACTCGAGAATTTACGCAGATCCATGGGATAAGGAAACCGTTTATTGCCTTAATACAGGATTTTACAAATCTACGGACGGGGGCAAGACTTTTGACACTACCATAAAAGTCCCGCATGGCGATAACCATGACCTTTGGATAGATCCCAACAACCCGGATCGCATGCTTAATTCTAATGATGGCGGTGGCAATGTTACCATTAACGGAGGTAAAACCTGGACAGAACAAGACTACGTAACAACTCAGTTTTACCATGTAATGGCTACCAGTGACGTGCCTTATCATGTTGCTGGAGCACAACAGGATAACAGTACCCTGGCTATGCCAAGCGATGGCTGGGGACATATGCAAGCACGTGGCCCCAATCACGGCTGGTACTACGCTGTGGGTGGGGGCGAAAGCGGCTGGATAACCCAGCACCCTGAAAATCCTGATATTTTTTATGCCGGGAGTCAGGGGGCCCTTTTAACCCGATACGACAGAAGCAATGGCCAGATCAGGGATATTCAGGTTTATCCAAGGTTCTTCTCCGGCGAACCTGCAGAAGCCCTGCCGGAGCGGTGGCAATGGACCTTCCCTATCATGTTTGCCCCGCAAGATCATAACGTAATGTATACCTGTTCACAGCATGTATGGAAAACTACCAACGACGGACAATCATGGGAAAAAATTAGTCCGGATCTCACCTATTCCGATCCCAGCACCCTGGGGAAAACAGGGGGAGTAATAACGATGGACATGAACGGGCCGGAGATCTATGCTACCGTTTTTGCATTGGCCCCTTCCTTCCATGATATCAATACGATTTGGGCGGGGTCCGATGACGGCAAGGTACATATTACCAGAGATGGCGGAAAGAATTGGGAAGATATCACCCCAAAGGATTTACCCAAATTTTCACGTGTCAGTATAATTGATGAGTCCCAACACCGCCCGGGTACATTATTTCTCGCGGCTAATCGCTATCAGGTAGATGACAGGCAACCCTACGTCTTCAAAACGCACGATTATGGTAAAACCTGGACCAAAATCGTAAACGGAGTAAAAGACGGTCACTTTGCCAGGGCAATACGTGAAGACCACAAAAGACAAGGACTCCTTTTTCTGGCTACAGAACATGGCGTATACTTTTCCGTAAACGATGGAAAACTATGGCAAAGCCTCCAGTTAAATTTACCGGATACCCCCATTCGGGATTTGGTCGTAAAGGACAATGATGTGGTTTTGGGATCCCATGGCAGGGGCTTCTGGATCCTTGATGATATTCAGCCATTACGGCAGTACAACGAAGAGATGAAGAATCAGTCGGCCGTGCTTTTTAAACCTGCGGATGCCATAAGGGGAATTTCGGATGCCACCATCCAGTATTATTTGAAGGAACAACAAGATACCATCACCTTCGAAATATTGGATGCGAATAACCAGCTTATCAACACCTTTACCGGTAGTAAGCCAGAATATGAGATAGATCCAGACATTCCCTGGTGGCGGAGAGGTGGATCTTCGAAGCCTACTACAGCAAAAGGCATTAATACATTTACCTGGGATCTAAGATACCCTGGTGCTACCGTTTTTGATGGGATGATCATTTGGAGCGCCCGGCCAAAAAGAGGTCCCAAAGCGCCTTTGGGAAATTACAAGGTGAAGATGAAAACAACGGATTACGAAGAAACCTACACCTTTTCTATAGTGATGAATCCCAATCTCAAGGGAGTTACTGAAGAAGACCTGAAAGAACAATTTGAACTGTCTGGCAAGATCATGCAAAAGACCAGTGCGGCCAATAATGCCGTAATCCAGATTCGTAAAATAAGGGAGGTGATTAATTCAAATAAAAACGAAATTCCCCTTCGGGATTTCAATAATACAATGACCCCTTTCCTGAAAAAGATCACCGCTATTGAGGAAGAACTATACCAAGTGAAAAACCAGTCGAATCAGGACCCTTTAAATTTCCCTATCAAACTGAACAACAGACTGGCTTCTCTGAGACGTAGTGTTGAGAACGGAGACGCCAAACCTACGGATGGAGCTTATAAGGTATTTCGGGAACTTTCTGCAGAACTGGACAACCATATCAGCAAGTTGCAGCAGGTAATGGAAAGCGATCTGTCTAAAGTTAATGCTGTTCTTGAAGGTATAGAAGTAAAACCAATATCGCTGGTTAAATTTAGGACATGAATTCAAATCCATGGTACAATAATGCCCAGTGTTCAATATCACATTTATGTTGTGGAACTATCCAAACGCATCTATACTGAAAATTATAAGTTTCGGGCCGCCAACCCACAGTTTAATGGTGTTTTGCAGTGTCTTTACGTAGGTATGACCAGTAAATCGCCAAGAGAAAGATTTAAACAGCACAAGACTGGGTACCGCAATAGAAAAGGATACAAAATATCCTCCAATATGGTTCAAAAGTACGGCTTATATCTGCGGCCCAGTCTGTACAACCACATTAAACCTTTGAAAAGCCGGGAAGCGGCACTCAAAATGGAAGAACGCCTTGCTCTGGAATTGAGGAGGAAGAAATACGCTGTGTGGTTCAATTGAGATATTTGGCCTTTGAACAATTACACTTAGCCAGTAGCGTCATTCTATATTCTTTGTATCTTAACAGGAAAGAATATAAAATTATGCCTTTGTATACTCTGGATATCAACAATGTAAAGCATAAGCTTGAACTTGATGAAGGTACCTCTTTGCTTTGGGTCCTCCGTGAACACTTGGGTTTAACCGGCACCAAGTACAGTTGTGGAATTGCACAATGTGGGGCCTGTACCATTCATGTAGACAACACTCCAATGCGGGCATGCGTCATGAAGGTAGACAAGCTTACGGAAGCGCAAAAAATAACTACTATTGAAGGCCTTTCCGAAAATGGAGAACATCCCTTGCAAAAGGCTTGGGTAGAAGCTCAGGCACCTCAGTGTGGCTATTGCCAGACCGGGCAGATCATGCAGGCAGCAGCCCTGTTAGAGGCCAACCCATCCCCCACCCGTGAGGAGATCAAATCGTATATGAATGGCATTCTTTGCCGTTGCGGTACATATTTACGGATAATTAAGGCTATTGAACTGGCCGCCCAAAATGAATCTTCCATAGAAAATTAAAGACATGCCAGAACCATCCACTTTAAGCAGAAGGACATTTTTAAAAAGATCAGGAGAAGTAGTATTCTTTATTGGTGTTTCCGGGATGTTACCCCAGCTCATCGCCTGTAAGGATAATGCTAAATTTGGGGAAGAATTAGCAAAGCACCAACTAACTGCCTGGGTAAAACTCTCGGAAAATGGTAAGATTACCGTCTACAATCCGGCCGCAGAAATGGGACAGGGTTCTATGACTGCCCTGCCTGTTTTATTCGCCGAGGAAATGGATGCAGATTGGTCTATGGTAACGGTAGAATTCTCTCCTCAGGAGGCTGATATCTATGGGTCTGAAGGATGGTCACCCGGTAGCAAGCTCATGTTTACCGTGGGCAGCAGAACCACCAATAGTTACTATCCGGTAATGCGAAAGGCCGGAGCGCAGGCGCGCTTTGTTTTAATAAACAGCGCATCTAAGCACTGGCAGGTTCCGATATCTGAACTGACTAGCGCTCCCAGCAAAATACTGCACCAAAAAACTGGCAGAAGCATCGGTTATGGGGAATTAGTGCCCTTATTAGATATACCCGAAACCCTCCCTGATTTTACTGAGGAACAATTAAAAAGGCAGCAAGATTTCCGGCTGATCGGAAAAAAATTGGCCCGGACAGAGATCCCTGCCAAGGTAACAGGAACGGCACAGTTTGCCATTGATATCCGTTTACCGGAAATGGTTTATGGTGTCCTGGAAAGAGGCATGCTGCACGGAGCAAAACCAACACTTACTAACGAAGAGGAAATTCTGGCCATGGATGGAGTGCTCAAACTAGTCCCCTTCAACTATGCCATTGGGGTAGTTGCTAAAACCCTGGAACAGGCGCTGGAGGCCAAAAAACAACTGGCAATTGAATGGAGTGAATCCGAGGCGAGCGGACATGATTCTGAATTGATCTATTCCTATTATGAACAGCTTGCATCTGGGACCAATAAGGGGAAAGTCATAACTGAAATAGGTGATGTAAAAAAAGCCATGCGATCAGCGGCCAAAACCTATACAGCCACCTTTAAAAATGACTATGTATATCATGCTCAGATGGAACCCCTGAATGCTGTAATCCAGGTATCAGAAGATGGTACAAAAGCAGATGTTTGGGTGGGCAGTCAGCAGGGATTTGATACGAAGCTTGGAGTTCCTGCCATTCTGGGAATTCCCCCTGAAAATGTCACGGTGCACTTGCAATATCTTGGCGGGGGGTTTGGCCGCAGAAGGATGAATGATTTTGTGGAAGAATGTGCAGTGCTTGCGAAAGAAATGACACCGCTGCCCGTAAAACTGATCTGGACGCGGGAAGATGATGTTACCTATGGCGCATTTCGTCCTTTATCCCTTCAACGAATACAAGCTTGTACAGACCTGAAAGGGGAACTCACAGGATTCTCACATAGTGTAATTGGGGATGGAGGCAACCTGGTAGCCAGCGGAGTTTCGAACAGTCATTATAACATCCCAAACCAATTTGCAGAATGGCGTGAAGCTTCTAATGGGGTCCGGTTAAAACATTGGCGTGCGGTGGGTCACGGCCCTAATAAATTTGCCATTGAGTGCATGCTCGATGAAATTGCAAGCGACCAAAAAATAGATCCTGTAGCCTACAGAAGGAAATTGATGAAAAAATCACCCAGAGCCCTTGCCACCCTGGAAAAAGCTGCAGCAATCTCTAGCTGGAATAGCCCCAGCACTGAAGGGCGGGCCAAAGGAGTGGCGTTTGTGGAACATGGCTCGCTGGGTACCGGGGTCTGTGAAATTTCTGTAGATCACAATACGGGTAAAATAAAAGTTCATCACTTCTGGATAGCCTTAGATGCCGGGGTCATAGTGCAACCCGATAACGTAAAAGCCCAGATGGAAGGAGGGATTATTATGGGGATGAGCAGTGTTTTGAAAGAACAGATAACCATCGTTGAAGGGAAAGTTCAGCAATCAAATTATCACGATTATCAATTACTTCGAATGGAAGATATACCGGAAAGTGTTGAAACGGTACTACTCCCCTCCTCTGAAAGGCCTGAAGGTGTTGGAGAAACCGCTACCCCCATGGTAGCCTGTGCTATTGCTAACGCCTTTTTAAAATTGACGGGAAAACCTTTACGACATTTACCTTTTACCTCTGAAAGAGTGCTTGAAGCCTTAAACAGCTAAATATGGAGGCTTACAACATCACTGATCAGAAGATGCATCAATTAGCGCAAACTCTCACAAAATTTAACCGCAGTTATGCATCATCCAAACCAGATGATAGTCATACAAATTTAGCGCTCGATCCAGTTGCCGACAGATTAGTGGGAAGATGGGTTAGCACTGCCGATGGCGATAAAATAATGGGGTTGTGCTTAAAGGACTTCAGGATTAAAGTATACAGCAGAACCTGGGAAGTCTTATATGAAACGGACATCGAAGGGGTTACCCAGGAATCCCTGGAAAAACAACTAGAAGAAATCCTGCCACAACTTGGGCTTAAACCAGACGGTTTTGGTGACTCCTTGCACTATGAAATTCCTGGTTACGAATTTGCTGAGGCTCCAATTTCTGGTATTACCGATACAGAAATGGCAATATGGATAGAGCAAAGGGCCCTGGCCAATGAGGCCTGTCAATGGCTGCTTAACCACCTGCAATTATCTGGTGAGATCAGGATTTGGCCACATCATTTTGATACCGGCATTTATGTAGAGCCAACTGCTCACATTGGCTTTGGATTTGGATTAGCAATGAAAGATGAAATGGTTGGGTCTCCCTACTACTATTTCTCAGCATATGGGTTGCATGATAATGATATAGACTATCAGTTGCTTAGCACCTTAGGGCACGGCCAATGGCTTATTAAAGAAAATTGGATGGGTGCTATACTCCGTTTGCAGGAGGTAAACCGCTCCGTTTTGGAATTGTATATAAAAGAAGTTGCCAATGAGTACTTTGGACTATAAGTATTAGCGGGAATTCAATTATAAGCTTGGAGTACCTATGATAAAAAAACTCAATCACAGAGATCCTGAATGGGCCGAGCAGATCCGCCGGGTATTTCAGGTTTCCTACACGGTGGAGGCCGCACTTTTAAACGCAGTTAACTTCCCACCCCTGCAGCGAAGTCTTACAGAATTTTTGGAAAGTCAGAATATGTTTTACGGGTATTGGAAAGGAAATGATCTTGCAGCTGTTGTGGAGATTAAAGAAAATAATTTATCAATTCATATTCAAAGCCTGGTTGTAGATCCCGTATATTTCAGACAGGGGATAGCGAGTACGCTGCTGGCGTTTGTATTGGAGTCCTTTGCTTCCGAATTGTTTACCGTAGAAACCGGGGTCAAAAATGCTCCGGCTACTGCCTTGTATAAAAAATTTGGTTTCAGGGAAGTAAAACAATGGGACACCGACCACGGCGTGCGAAAAATTCGCTTTGAATTACGCTCTAATTCGAAAAAGCTGTGATGGATACTGTAGGGATTCTTACAATCTGCAGCTTAGTTCCGCGAAGAATTCATACATTTAAATGATACATAGAGCAAGGTAAATACACCATACATGAAACACTATCTTTTTTTATTGATTTGTGCAATCCTGATTACTTCCTGTAGAGACAAAAACAAACAGAAGGAAGAATGGATTGTTTTATTTGACGGGAAAACCACCAACGGCTGGCGGGGTTATAATTCAGAAGCCATGCCCCCGGGATGGACCGCCAGGGACGGGATGCTTATGTTTGATACGGAATTGGAATTAGAGCAGGACTATGAAGGCGGCAAGGACATAATTTACGGGGAAGAGGAATTCGATAATTTTGAGTTATATGTAGAATGGAAGATCCCTGAAGGCGGTAACAGTGGCATTTTTTATCATATCAAAGAAGGCTATAACGGCCCGCCCGATGTAGCCCCCGAATACCAACTTATCGATGATGAGAACTACGCCAAAATCCACGACCTCACGGCTTATAATAGTAGTTTTGGGGCTGAAGAGCCTGAGAAATTACAGGACTGGCAGCAAACAGCGGCAGACTATGCTATGCATACAGCAGATCCTGCTGTAAAGGTCCTTAACCCGGCCGGGGAATGGAATAGCAGTAGAATTGTCTTTACCCCCGAAAAAGCAGAACACTGGTTAAATGGTAAAATGGTGCTGTCATTTGTGCCCTGGTCAGAGGAGTGGTACGAAAAAAGGAATTCGGGTAAATGGAAAAATGCCCCTGATTACGGAAAGTATAAAACAGGATATATCGGTTTTCAGGATCATGGAAGTTCCCTGTGGTTCAGGAATATAAAAATCAAAAAATTATAATACACTATGGATATTAAAAGGAGGGATTTTATTAAAAATACAGCTGCCCTGGCCTCGGTTTCTTTATTACCGGTTTCTGTCTGGGCTTTGGATCAGAAAAAAGTTTTACGGACTGCACACATAGGTGTGGGCAATATGGGCCTTGAAGATTTAAATGCTATTTCATCCCATAAATCGGTAGTTGTTACCGCGCTGTGTGATGTGGATGCCAATAATCTTGCGGCTGCCCATAAACTTCATCCAAATGCCAAAACTTTTACTGACTACAGAGTGATGTTAAAAGAGATGGGCAAGGAAATTGACGCGGTTACCGTTTCTACTCCTGACCATACCCATGCCCCTGCCTCTATGATGGCTATGGAAATGGGAAAACCGGTGTATTGCCAAAAACCCTTAACCCATCATGTTTCGGAAGCCAGAGCTATGGACAAACTAGCTCGGGAAAAAAATCTGGTAACCCAAATGGGGATCCAGGTGCATTCCTTCTACGACTACAAGCTGGCTACACTGCTGATACAGTCGGGCATCATAGGTAAAGTAAGTACTGTTAGGGCCTGGTCTAACAAGAACTGGGGGTTTGACGGAGCAACCCCTGAAGGCAGCGATCCGGTACCTGAAACCTTAGATTGGAACCTATGGTTAGGTACTTCTGCGGAAAGACCTTACAAACAAGGGGTATACCATCCGGGGAACTGGCGAAAATTATTGGACTATGGTTGTGGTACCCTGGGCGATATGGGGGTACACATTTTTGATACCCCGTACAATGCCTTACAATTGGATGTCCCCAAAACCATCATCAATAGTTGCCGAACACCTAATGGATTTGCCTATCCCGAAAATAATATTGTTACCTATGAATTTCCGGGTACAAAGTATACAACCGAGACTTTAAAATGGGTATGGTATGATGGTCCTGGAGCGCCCGCCATGCACACCGCTTTTAGTCTGCCAAATATGGAAGGCTTGCCAGAGCAAGGTGCAATTTTTTACGGTGAAAAAGGAAGTTTACTCCTCCCCCATTTTATGCGTCTTCCCAAACTTATTGTTGACGGGAAATACGTGAATATCGATGCTGAAATTGCAGCCTTGGAGAAAGAGCACAGTTTAGGAACCCCTATAAGGAATTACGGAACAGAAAGCCCCAAGCACTATCACCAGTTTGTGGAAGCCTGCCTTGGCAATGGCGAATGCACGGCACCCTTTTCCTATTCGGCCAGGCTAACGGAGGTAATTTTATTAGGCGTTATTGCGGGGCGCTTTCCTAACAAACTCCTTCATTGGAATCGTGAAACCGCTCAATTTGATGAAGCTGAGGCTAACGAATTTTTGGAATCTCCATATCGCGACTTTTAATTCTTAGTTCCATGGACCCGAAAAGCTTGGTGAGAAGGTGGTTCGAGATCTGGGAAAAGGGTGATTACGAAAACTTACCCATTTCAGATAATTTTCAGCATAGCAGTCCTTTTGGGATCATAAAAGGAAAGAATGAGTATGCGGAATTGGTGGCGGCAAATAGGGAGAAATTCCTTGGCTATCAATTCAAAATACAGGATGAGCTCTATTCAAAAAATTCGGCCTGTGTAAGATACATTGCTCAACAAGGTGATTTTAGCCTTGATGTAAGTGAGTGGTACTATTTTAAAAACAATCTGATAGAGGAAGTACACGCATATTACCACATTGGGGAGGTCCGGGAAGACCGGAAACTTAAATGATGTTTTTGAAAGCTTGATTTTTCCCTTATAAGTTTTGACCGTCATTAAGTATTAGTTAAAAAGTCCGACCAATTACTTATTAAAATAAAACAACCCATAAATAATCCACCTGAAATGAGCGATCAACTAAAAAAAATTACCGAAAAACACTGTGCAAACCCACCTGCTGAATATAAGGACCTTAAGGTACTATTTTTGAATTGTACCCTCAACCGCACCCCTGTATTATCGCATACAGAAGGTCTCATAAATGTGGCCAGGAAAATATTTGAGGCTAATGGAGTGGAATGCAAAATCATAAGGCCGGTAGATTATGTAATTCCTGCCGGATTGGGCCTCGATATGTCTAAAACCCCCGAGTGGGATAAGGATGAATGGCCCATAATACAAAAAGAAATAGACGCCTGCGATATTCTTATCTTATGCACCTCTGTTTGGTTGGGAGAGAAATCTTCGGTTTGCAATCGAACCCTTGAAAGGATGTATGGTTATACGCATCAATTTAACCAAAAAGGACAATACAGAGATTATGGAAAAGTAGGTGCCACACTTATAACAGGAAATGAAGACGGGGTAAAACACTGTGCCATGAATATTCTTTTTTCCCTTTCCCATATTGGCTATACCGTACCCCCTCAGGCCGACGCCGGCTGGATGGGGGAGGCAGGTCCTGGTCCTTCTTACAGGGATGAGGGTTCCGGTGGCCCTGAAAACGACTTCACCAACAGAAATACCACTTTCCTAGTCTGGAATTGTTTACATCTGGCCCGAATGCTTAAGGATCAGGGAGGCATCCCGGCTTATGGAAATCAGCCAGATGAATGGCAGGCCGGCTGCCGAGCCGGATTTGACAGCCCCGAGCACAAGAGATAATCTGGTGGGTTGTGAAGTAAAAAATTCATGCCTAAATTATCCAAATAAGAAATTTTACTATGAAAATTTTGGTTGTAGGGGGCAAAGGCACAATAGGAAAACCGGTGTGCCGCCACCTGTCTGAAAAACACGAGGTACTTATTGCAGGGCGTTCGGAAGGGGATATTGTGGCCGATCTTTCGGATATCGGCTCTCTAGAGAAAATGTTCAAGAAAACCGGGAAAGTAGATGCCATCATTGCCATTGCCGGGGAGGCCAAATGGGCCCCGTTTCAGGATCTTGCAGAAGAGGATTATTATATAGGCCTTAAAAGCAAACTAATGGGGCAGGTTAATCTCGTTAGAATAGGCTTATCCTCATTGAATCCCGGGGGCTCTATTACCTTATCTACGGGGATTTTGGCAGATGACCCAGTACCAAAAACAGCCAGTGCCGCAATGGTAAATGGGGGTATCCATAGTTTTGTACAGGCTGCAGCCCTTGAAATGGTGAATGGTGTCCGCCTTAATGCTGTTTCTCTCGGACTTGTAGAGGATGCATATGAAAAATACAAGGATTTCTTTCCTGGACATAATCCCATCTCCATGGACAAAGTAATAAATGCGTATGTACGAAGCG
>CBDUAW010000021.1:0-13288 GCA_965365215.1 uncultured Eudoraea sp.
CTCTACGTGCTGCACGGAAAGGATTTGCGAATTTTTCGGCATATTCTGCTTCCTTCTCCAATAACTTCCCGGCAGGATCTTTTGCCGCGGCAATTTCTTTTCGGAAAATGATCTCACTGGCGCCTTTGGCGCCCATAACGGCTATCTCAGCAGAAGGCCAGGCAAAATTAAAATCGCCGCGTATATGCTTTGAATTCATAACATCATATGCACCACCATAAGCTTTACGCGTAATTACAGTTATTTTGGGCACTGTAGCTTCGCTGAAAGCATATAGAAGTTTTGCTCCATGTACAATGATTCCGTTCCACTCCTGGTCTGTTCCGGGCAGAAATCCAGGCACGTCTACTAAAACCAGCATAGGGATGTTGAAACTGTCGCAAAAACGCACAAAGCGTGCCGCCTTTACAGAACTCTGAGTGCCCAAAACTCCCGCCAGGAACATGGGCTGATTAGCAATAATCCCAATACTGCGCCCTCCTAATCTGGCAAAGCCTACGATAATATTCTGCGCATAGTCTTCGTGAATCTCGTAGAAGGAATCATCGTCCACAATTCCATCTATGACATTGTGCATATCATAAGGTTTATTTGGATTTTCAGGAATAATTCCCGTCAGTTGCTCCCGGACTTCTTCCCCCAGTTCAAAAGGCAGGTTCTTTGGTTTCTCCCTGTTACTCTGGGGCAAATAACTCAACAACTTTTTGATATCTTCCATACAGGCAATATCATTTAAGGAAGTCTTATGAGCTACCCCGGATTTTACAGCATGGGTGCTGGCCCCACCTAATTCCTCAGCGGTAACCTCTTCGTTCGTCACCGTTTTCACAACGTTAGGTCCGGTAACAAACATATAACTGGTTTGTTCTACCATAATGGTAAAGTCGGTCATTGCAGGAGAATATACGGCCCCTCCGGCGCATGGCCCCATGATAGCTGAGATCTGAGGTATTACTCCGGAAGCCTGTACATTTCTGAAAAAAATGTCTGCATACCCCCCTAATGATCTAACACCTTCTTGTATCCGGGCTCCTCCGGAATCATTCAATCCAATCACCGGGGCACCCACCTTCATGGCAAGATCCATCACCTTGCAGATCTTCTCAGCATGGGTTTCAGATAAGGCTCCTCCGAATACCGTAAAGTCCTGTGCGTAGACGTAAACCAGTCGACCTTCAATAGTGCCATATCCTGTAACGACCCCGTCACCAAAATAGATTTCCTTATCCATCCCAAAGTCGGTAGTACGATGGGTAACCAGAATTCCCATTTCTTCAAAAGATCCTTCATCCAGTAAATAATGGATCCGTTCCCGTGCGGTTAGCTTTTTTTTGGCATGTTGCTTTTCAATCCTTTTTTCTCCACCCCCCATGTGGGCTTGTGCTATCCTAGTGTTGAGCTTCTCTAATTTTGGATCCATATTTTAGTTATTTGGAATGCGTAATAGTTTTTGGTCTTTCTTGTATTGCTTTAGGGCAATAATAGCGGCTAGCTTGGCCTCCTCCTGTGCCTTTTTATTCAGGATTTCAGGCGAGTAATGATCCTTTACAAAATGAGTGTCGAAATTACCGGAACGGAAAGCCTCATGTTCACAGACAAATTTACCGAATGGGAGCGTGGTCATAACACCTTCTACCTTGTAATTATCTATTGCCTGTATCATTTTTTCAATGGCTTCTTCTCTGGTCTTTCCATAGGTGATCAGTTTGGACAGCATTGGATCATAATAAATAGGAACTTCCATTCCTTCTTCAAATCCGTTGTCTACACGAATTCCAGGACCTATCGGTAGCTGATATTTTTCCAGGGTCCCCACGCTGGGAAGAAAGTCATTTAACGGATCCTCAGCATATACTCTCAATTCCAATGCGTGTCCCTTAATTTGCAAGTCTTCCTGTTTAATATCGAGCGCTTCCCCCCTGGCCACTTTTATCTGAAGTTCCACAAGGTCTACTCCAGAGATTAATTCCGTAACAGGATGCTCCACCTGTAATCGTGTATTCATTTCCAAAAAGTAAAAATTGAGGTCTGCATCCATTAAAAACTCAACCGTTCCGGCCCCGAGATAATCGCAGGATTCAGCAACTTTGGTTGCTGCAATACCCATTTCCCTTCGCAGTTCCGGGCTTAAAATGGCAGAAGGTGCCTCTTCTACCACTTTTTGATGACGTCTTTGCACACTGCATTCTCGTTCAAAGAAATACAAAATGTTTCCATGACTATCGGCCATAATCTGAATTTCCACGTGTCTGGGAGAGGTAACGTATTTCTCAATAAAAACGGAACCATCTCCAAAAGCGGAGGTGGCTTCACTGATGGCTCTGGTCATTTGCGACTCCAGATCCTTTTCCTGCTCTACAATCCGCATACCCTTACCCCCGCCCCCGGCAGATGCCTTAATAAGGATAGGGAAACCTATCTCCTTGGCAATAACTTTTGCCTTCTTTATATCTGTAATAGCTTCATCAATCCCAGGGACCATGGGGATATTGTATTGCTTCACAGCCTCTTTGGCCGCTAATTTGCTCCCCATCATTCTAATTGCCTTAGACCTGGGGCCAATAAAGGTTATCCCGTTATTTTCTACCTCCTCAGCAAAATCGGCGTTCTCACTTAAAAATCCATAGCCAGGATGAATCCCGTCTACCTCCAGGGATTTGGCTACCTCAATGATTTTATCGCCCCGCAAATATGACTGATTTGAAGGGGCTTCCCCTATGAAAACAGCTTCATCTGCGAATCTGACATGTGGGGCATTCCGGTCTGCCGCTGAATAAACGGCCACCGTTTTTATCCCCATCATTTTGGCAGTTTTCATTACGCGAATAGCAATCTCGCCTCTATTTGCGATCAATATTTTTTTCATATCGTTGTTTTATTCAAATTCAATTAAGAGGTCGTTCTTATCTACTGCCTGGCCTTTTGTTACTTGTACAGCCTTGATAATTCCGTCCCTGGGAGAACTTATGATATTTTCCATTTTCATAGCTTCTAGGATAAGTAAGGGATCATCCTCGTTAACCGCCTGGCCTACCCTTACATTGATGTCAAGGATAAGTCCGGGCATTGGTGCTTCAATTTCACTTACGTTCACAGCTGAAGCCAGAGAGAATCCCATCTCTTCAATCAACAGGTCCAGACTGTCTGAGATTTCCACTTCATAAGTATTGCTGTTCACCTGAACAACATATAGCTTTCGATCCAGATGAGCCTCGATGATCTTGGCCTTAAAGGACTTCCCTTTTACAAGAATATGATAGGTATTAGGAGAAGTTTCCAAGGTATCTAACTGCGAAATATCTTCTTCTGAAAGTTTAAATTCTAACTCCCCGTTAACCATTAGTTTATAATTATTATCCATATATGTGGTTATTTTGTGGTAGTGATAAATATATAATAGTAAGGTGCAATACAGATCAATTTAAGGTTAAATATTGACACAGGTCACGGCATCTGGTTGGTGAGCGATTCAGAAAGTCAAATACGGCTTTACATTGTTTTCATAATTCCTGGAAACATCGCAAAATTATGGGCATATAATGATACGAAACATGAAATTTATCATATTTTAACACGATTCCACATCCCATTTTTGCACTTGGATTGAAGGATAGGATTTGGTGAGTAAAGTCAAGGCAAATCCTTATTTTTGAATCAAACAAAACAATATGCTAATCATAGGGATCGCAGGGGGCACAGGATGTGGCAAAACAACGGTGGTAAACCAGATTGTCAATGAACTCCCGGCCGAGGAAGTTGGTATAATATCACAAGACTCCTACTACAATGACCTGTCGCACCTCTCTTATGAAGAACGAGCCAATATAAATTTTGACCATCCCAGGGCCATTGATTTTGATTTGCTGGCAGAACACTTAGACCACCTGCGGCAGGGAAACCCTATTGAACAGCCGGTATACTCTTTTACAGAACATAACCGGACTAAGGATACTATCAAAACGCACCCGAGAAAAGTGATGATCGTAGAAGGTATTTTAATAATGACCAATCCTAAAATCAGGGATATTTTTGATATAAAAATATTCGTCCATGCGGATTCTGATGAACGCCTGATCCGAAGACTAAAACGCGATATCAACGAAAGAGGGCGCAATATAGAGGAGGTACTTGGAAGATATCAAAACACCCTGAAACCGATGCATGATCAGTTTATTGAGCCAACAAAAGAATATGCGGATATTATAATACCCAACAACAAGTACAACACGGTGGCCATTGATATAGTACGAACCATCATCAATGAAAAATTGAATTGAAGAATATGGGGTGGAACGAATTGAAGAATAAACGTTGGTTTGGCATTTTGACAAATTTGTATGTCCTGGTATTAACGGTTTTTGTGATTTGGATGGTGTTCTTTGACACCAATTCCCTCCTTATACACCTGGAATTGAAAAAAGAAATTAAAAAACTCGAAAAACAGCAGGAATATCTGCGGGAGGAAATCGCCAGGGATAAAAAAATCATAGAGAAACTTTCGGATCCGGCAGAATTGGAAAAATTCGCAAGGGAGCAATATTACCTAAAGAAGAAAGACGAGGAAATATACCTTATTGAATACGAGGACAGCCTAAAGAATATTAAGGATGAAGAATAACGTATTATTCGGGGATTTTTCCCCGGTTTCGGCAAAAGCCTGGAAACAAAAAATCCAGGTCGACCTCAAGGGGGCCGACTACAATGAGACCTTGATTTGGGAATCGCCCGAAGGAATCAAGACGAAACCTTTTTATACCAGGGAGGATAATGAACAGCATCTGATGGAGAATCAGACGAGTCCGGCTACCTGGAATATTGGGGAGCAGATAGAGGTAGTCGTGGCAAAAGAGGCAAATGCAAAAGCCCGAACTGCCCTAATAAAAGGGGCTGAAGCCATAATATTTAGTTTACCAAAAAAACAGATAGATGCTGATGAACTAGTAAAGGGCATTCCAACATCCGTACCTATTTACCTGGAATTTGAAGAGCCAAACAGAGCGCTGCTTACTCCCTTTTTAGCGTTTCAGAAAAGTTCAAAACACAACTTTTTTTACAACTTGGATCCTATTGGCCATTTGGCCAGGACCGGTAACTGGATGGATAACAGATCAAAGGATCTCGATTTCTTAAAGGAGTGTCTCTCGAAATACCCGAAGTTTCAAATACTTTGCGTAGACCTGGATCTTTATGATAATGCAGGTGCAAATATGGTGCAGCAACTGGCCTATGCCATAAATCACCTCAACGAATACCTGCTCGAATTTGAACCTTTATGGAAAATAAATAAAAGCTCAGTACCCGTTTGTTTTAAGGTAGCGGTCAGAGGCAGTTATTTTTTTGAAATTGCCAAGTTACGGGCACTCAGGGTTCTTTGGAAAACTATAGCTTCAGAATATGGTATTGAGAATCATTGTCATATCCTGGCAGTCCCTTCGAAGCGGAATAAAACCCTGTACGACTATAACGTTAACTTGCTCCGTACCACTACAGAATGTATGTCGGCCATTCTGGGAGGTGCCAATACGGTCTGTAATCTCCCTTATGACTCGCTATATCATGAGCCTAATGAATTTGGGGATCGTATTGCCCGGAATCAACTGTTGATCTTAAAACACGAAAGTTATTTTGAAAAGGTTAATAACCCGGCAGAAGGAGCTTACTACATAGAGGCCCTGACACGGGAATTAGCTGAAAAGGCCCTGGACCTTTTTAAAAACATAGAAGCTTCTGGCGGTTTTTTACATCAATTATCAGGGCAAACTATTCAGCGAAAAATTAAGGAAAGTGCCAACAGGGAACAGGAAAAATTCAACAGTAAAAAGATCGTACTCCTTGGAACCAATAAATATCCAAATGAAAAGGACAGGATGCGGGATGAGCTGCAAAAAAAGCCATTTGTTGAAGTCAAGCCCCGGAAAACCATAATAGAACCTGTAATTACACTAAGGCTGGCGGAATTAATCGAACAAAAAAGATTAGAAGATGAATAGAAAGGATTTACAACATCTCCGTCTGGATCTTGGAAAAACCAAACATGATAAAGGGATTACGAAAGATAAACCCTTTATGACCGCCGAAGACATTTCCGTTAACACGTTTTATAAAAAAAGTGATATGGACGGGCTAGATCATCTGGATTTTGCAGCGGGTATCCCCCCCTATCTCCGGGGACCATACTCCACAATGTATGTCCGCAGACCCTGGACCATAAGGCAGTATGCCGGATTTTCAACCGCAGAAGAGAGTAATGCCTTTTACAGAAGAAATCTGGCCGCGGGGCAAAAGGGCCTTTCCGTAGCATTCGACCTTCCTACCCACAGGGGCTACGACAGTGATCATGAACGTGTAGTTGGAGATGTTGGAAAGGCTGGTGTGGCGATTGATTCCATTGAAGATATGAAGATTCTCTTTGAGGGGATTCCGCTGGATCAAATGTCAGTTTCAATGACTATGAACGGAGCCGTACTGCCAATTATGGCTTTTTATATAGTGGCCGCCGAAGAACAAGGCGTTAGTCCACAACAACTTGCCGGGACTATCCAGAATGATATCCTGAAAGAGTTCATGGTGCGGAACACCTATATCTACCCCCCTACCCCTTCCATGCAGATTATTGCGGATATTTTCGAATACACCAGCAAATATATGCCCAGATTCAACAGTATCAGTATTTCGGGGTACCATATGCAGGAAGCGGGGGCCACTGCAGATATAGAATTAGCCTATACCCTTGCAGATGGCTTGGAATACATCAGAACAGGACTTCAGGCGGGTCTTGATATTGACCAATTTGCACCAAGATTGTCATTTTTCTGGGCTATCGGGATGAATCATTTTATGGAGATTGCAAAACTGAGAGCTGGCAGGATGCTTTGGGCGAAACTCCTTAAAAAATTCGACCCCAAAAACCCGAAATCTCTTGCCTTAAGAACACATTGTCAGACCAGTGGTTGGAGTTTAACGGAACAAGACCCGTTTAATAACGTTGCCCGGACCACCATAGAAGCTGCAGCTGCAGCATTTGGAGGCACACAAAGTCTTCATACCAATGCCCTTGATGAGGCTATAGCCTTACCCACTGATTTCTCCGCGCGTATTGCCAGAAACACACAGCTTTTCCTACAGGAAGAAACTAATATCACTAAAACAGTAGATCCCTGGGCTGGTAGTTACTATTTGGAATACCTAACCAATGAATTGGCACGAAAAGCGTGGAAGCTAATCGAAGAGGTAGAGGAGCACGGTGGCATGACCAAGGCCATAGAGGCCGGGATCCCTAAAATGAGGATTGATCAGGCAGCAGCAAAAAAACAAGCAAGAATAGACAGCGGCCAGGACATTATTGTTGGGGTAAATAAATATCAATTGGAAGAGGAAGACCCGCTGCAAATACTTGAAGTAGATAATGCAGAAGTACGAAGGCAACAGATTGAAAGACTTAATACCCTGAAAGCTTCCCGCGATGAAATAGCTGTCCGGGCTGCCTTGACAAAATTAACGGAGGCGGCGAAAATAAAATCGAATGCTACAAATACATCTGGATCAGAGATGTCCTTAAATTTATTAGCTTTAGCGGTAGATGCCGCCCGGGCGAAAGCAACTTTAGGAGAAATCAGCGATGCCCTTGAAGTTGCCTTTGACCGTTATAAGGCTAAAATCCAATCGTTTACCGGAGTGTACGCCAAAGAAATCAAAGACGACGAGAGTTTTAAAAAAGCACGTGAAATGGCTAACACCTTTGCCGAAATGGAAGGTAGGAGGCCAAGGATTATGATTGCCAAAATGGGGCAGGATGGCCATGATAGGGGTGCAAAAGTAGTTGCTACCGGCTATGCAGATCTTGGGTTTGATGTGGATATAGGCCCATTATTTCAAACGCCAAAAGAGGCGGCAAAGCAAGCAGTGGAAAATGACGTTCATATCCTTGGGGTATCTTCTCTTGCTGCTGGTCACAAGACCTTGGTGCCCCAGGTTCTCGAAGAACTCAAGCAACACGGGAGGGAAGATATCATGGTGATTGTAGGAGGCGTCATTCCCAAACAAGACTATGAACACCTAATGAATGCCGGCGCTATGGCGGTATACGGCCCGGGTACCAAAATAAGTGAAGCAGCCATAAATATCCTTGAAATCCTTATGGAATCGTGAATTTAGTATTCAACTTCCGCTGTTGAACCTTTTCGGGGAACGCTACCAAACAATAATTTATACATACCACTCATAGCAAGGTAAACTGGGATGGGTTAAACTTTAACGAAACTCTAAAAGTTATTCACTTCCTGTTAACAAAATACATTTTCTGGCTGCACAAATAATCGTATTTTTAAGCCCTAACTTACTTGATAAATGGGCAAAATTATTGCAATAGCAAATCAGAAAGGTGGTGTGGGAAAAACCACCACAACCGTAAATCTTGCCGCCTCTCTTGGAGTACTGGAAAAAAAAGTACTGGTCATAGATGCAGATCCACAGGCGAATGCCACCTCAGGCTTGGGAATTTATGTTGATGAAATTGAAGTAGGCACCTACCAGGTATTGGAACATGCCATCGAGGCCGGAGAGACTATCATTAAGACCTCATCCCCTAATGTAGACCTGATCCCCTCTCATATAGATCTTGTAGCAATCGAGATTGAATTAGTGGATAAAGACGATCGGGAGTATATGATGAAGCAGGCAATTGAGGACCTCAGAAATTCCTATGATTATGTCCTGATAGATTGTGCCCCCTCATTAGGCTTACTGACTCTTAATGCGCTAACAGCAGCAGATTCGGTAATTATTCCGATCCAATGTGAATACTTTGCCCTGGAAGGCTTGGGTAAACTGTTAAATACTATCAAGAGCATACAGCGAATTCACAATCCGGAATTGGATATTGAAGGGATGCTACTCACCATGTTCGACGCTAGATTGCGACTGTCAAATCAGGTAGTTGGAGAGGTCAAAAAACACTTCGGAGATATGGTATTTGACACAATCATTCAGCGAAATGTGCGCTTGGGCGAAGCCCCAAGTTATGGAGAGAGCATTATTAAATACGATGCGAGTAGCAAAGGAGCTGCCAATTATTTGAACATGGCCAGTGAACTCCTGAAAAAGAATATCCAGAAAGTATAATGGCAAGGGCAACGAAAAAACAGGCATTGGGAAGAGGGCTTTCAGCTTTGTTGAAAGATCCTGAAAATGACATTACTTCTGCAAATGACAAAAATGCCGATAAGGTGGTGGGGAATATTGTGGAACTGGAGTTGGATACTATTGAAGTAAACCCTTTTCAACCCCGGTCAAATTTCAATGATGAAGCCCTGCAGGAACTCGCTTCATCCATAAAGGAATTGGGCGTAATTCAGCCTATAACAGTCAGAAAAACTGATTTTAATAAGTATCAACTCGTATCTGGGGAACGGCGTTACCGTGCTTCCAAACTTATTGGCCTTGAATCGATTCCTGCCTATATCAGGATTGCCAATGACCAGGAAACCCTGGAAATGGCGTTGGTAGAAAATATTCAAAGACAGGATCTGGACCCTATCGAGATTGCCCTTTCCTACAAACGGTTAATTGAAGAGATAGAACTCACTCAGGAAAAGCTTAGCGAACGCGTGGGTAAAAAGCGCTCTACCATCACTAATTATCTTCGACTTCTCAGGCTCGATCCAATAATTCAGACCGGAATCAGGGACGGGTTTATCAGTATGGGTCACGGAAGAGCTTTAGTTAATATAGATAGTCCCAAAGAACAAATTAACCTATACGAAAAGATTATTGGCAACAAATGGTCTGTACGGGATACTGAAAAGGCGGTTCAAAAATATCATTCCCCTGCTTCGGGTCTTTCTGGAACAAGAAAAGCAGATAAAAAACAACCTTCGTTTGTTGCTCCACAGTTAAAGGATCTTGAAGACTACCTGGATGTCAAAGTCGGAATCACCGCCTCCGAAGAGGGCAAAGGTAAAATTTCCATCCCTTTTGGCTCAGAATCCGAATTAAGGAAGCTGACAAAACTCATTACCGGTGAATAAGAACTTCATCTTTCTTTGCTTGGGTCTTTGCTTCTCCATGTTAGGTATGTCTCAGGATGAAACAGGCCAGCAACAGGAAGCAGATACAGTAAAGACCAACATGAAAACAAAGGGTATTGTCTTTGAAGAGGTTGAGAAAAAGAGGTCAATTAACCCACTAGCCCCCAGTAAGGCCGCGTTTTACTCGGCCGTTTTTCCGGGATTGGGGCAGATCTATAATCGCAGATACTGGAAAGTACCCATAGTATACGCCGCAATCGGGACAGGGATCTATGCCTATGTTTATAATGATGATTTGTACGATCGGTTCCGAACCGCCTTTAAACGCAGAAGGGCCGGATTCATTGATGATGAATTTTATGGAGATATTCCCGGAAGTCCTATCCTCGATGAACAGGACTTGCAGAGTTCCCAGGAGCGATATCAACGCGATCGGGATTTGGCATTACTGATAACCATTGGATTATACGCGCTTAATATCATAGATGCCAATGTAGATTCACATCTGAAACAATTTAATGTGGATGAAGATCTCAGCATCAAAATTCAGCCCTATCTTGAATATCATCCTATTTCTTCAGACCCTAATTATGGGGTTGCCATCACCCTCAAATTCTAGAATATGAATATTGGACTTTTTGGATATGGAAAAATGGGCAAAATGATAGCACAGCTGGCAGTGCAGAGAGGGCATTGTATTAGCGCTAAAATTGATCTCGACTCCAAAGAAGATCCTGATTTTAGTAATATGGACGTAGCAATAGATTTCAGCACCCCTGATGCTGCAGTCAACAACATCTTATCCTGTTTTGGAAACAAAATTCCCGTGGTATCAGGCACCACTGGCTGGCTCTCACAATTTGAAAATGTAGTTGAAAAGTGCCGGGAAGAAAACGGAGCCTTTATCTATTCCTCAAATTTTAGCCTGGGAGTAAATATCTTTTTTGAATTGAATCGTCAACTTGCTAAAATGATGAAAGGACTGGACCAGTATACGGTCAGCATTGAAGAATTACATCATGTCCATAAACTGGACGCCCCCAGCGGCACGGCTATTACACTGGCCGAGGATATCATGAGCGTATCAGAATATAGGGGTTGGAAAAGCAATACAGCAGAGGAAAATCATATCCCCATCTACTCCGAGCGTGAAGGCCAGCACCCAGGTACGCACATTATTGACTACAACAGCACCATTGATCAAATACGAATTAAACATACAGCACATAACAGGGAAGGATTTGCTCTCGGGGCAATTATTGCCGCTGAATGGTTGCAGAACAAAACTGGTGTTTTTAGTATGAAAGATGTGTTAAACCTTGGTTAAGGATGGTAAGGAATAAAGGTAAATGCCGTAATGTTATACGCTGTAAAAACAGATACCAAAGAATTAGTTAATATTTTGAATACTTTCCTATGAACGGAATAGAATGGATCATTTTCATTATAATTGTTCAGCTTATCCATTTTGCTGGCACCTGGAAACTATATATAAAAGCTGGTAGAAAACCCTGGGAAGCTTTGGTTCCGGTTTATAACGCCATTGTCTTGATGCAGATCATCAACAGGCCCAAATGGTGGGTAATATTGCTTTTTATCCCGATTATTAATTTGTTGATGTTCCCGGTAGTATGGGTGGAAACCATTAGAAGCTTTGGCAGGAGTTCATTACCGGAAACCTGGTTGGTGATATTGACCCTTGGTTTTTACATCTATTACGTAAACTATGCTCTTGATGTTACTTATATTGAAGACCGAAACCTTCATCCCAAAAGTGGCCTTGGAGAATGGGTGAGCTCTATAGTTTTTGCCGTTGTAGCAGCTACCCTGGTGCATACCTATTTTATTCAGCCCTATGTTATTCCAACAGGTTCCCTGGAAAGGACCTTAAGGATAGGCGACCTTCTTTTTGTTAGTAAATTTCACTACGGGGCACGGGCACCTATGACTACTATTGCCGCGCCTATGGTCCATGATACTATTCCGGGCCTGGGAATTCGATCCTATCTCAACAAACCTCAATTACCTTATATGAGGTTACCCGGTTTCCAGAAGGTAAAAAAGAACGATATCGTAGTATTTAGTTGGCCGGCCGATACTGTAAGAATATTTTTCAAAAAGGAGAAGGGAGTTAAAAAACCCATTGATAAGAAATCCAATTATGTGAAACGATGCGTTGGCACTCCCGGAGATTCGCTTCGGATTATTGATGGGATTGTACACATCAATGGAGAACGCTTAGAATTGTCTGACAGGGCCAAACCACAATACGATTATACGGTCTATGCGCAAAAAGGAGTATCATCAAGGCTTTTGGTAGAACTTGGGGTAAGCGACTTCACAAGAACATATTTATCGGGCCCTCTAAATCAGGGACAGCTAAATGCCATTAATAAATATATTCTCGGGGGAGGCCAAAATGCCAATGGGGAAATAGAAATTTATACAGGGGCTAAGGGGATTCCCATTGCTGCCATCCGGGCTGCCGGCCTTTCCCTTAAGGAGGTAACCGGAAGGCAACGAACGGTTACCCTAACGAATGAAATGAAAATGGCTTTGGAAAAGAATCCAAGAATTGATTCGGTTGTTAAGCTAATAGAGCCTGCCGGACAAAAAGGATATAACATTTTCCCCCACGATCCTGCCTATGCCTGGAACAATGATAATTTCGGCCCCATCTATATCCCTGGAAAGGGAGATGAAGTGCCATTGAACCTAACCACTCTCCCTCTTTACAAAAAGATCATTAAAGATTATGAAGGCAACTCCATCAGCGTATCGGGTAACCAAATCAGTATCAACGGTGAGGTTACCAAAAGTTATACCTTTAAACAGAATTATTACTGGATGATGGGAGACAATAGAGATCATTCAGAAGACAGTCGCACCTGGGGATATGTTCCTGCTAATCACGTGGTAGGGAAACCCATCTTCATCTGGTTGAGTTTTGATAATTTCAACGACGGTATCACGAACTGGAAGCCGCGGTGGGACCGGATTTTTACAACTGTAGGCGGGGATGGGGAACCCAGGTCCTATTTCCGGTATTTTCTTATGGCGCTCGCTGCCTGGTTTATATTTGATTTCTTCAGAAAACGCAGAAAAAAGGCTCAGAAATAGGTTCCATATTAATATGAAATCCTTATTGCACCCGGTATATTTGCCAAACATTGTTACTTTTTCCGTCATTGTTCAAAAGGAGGTGCAATGGGAGGTTTGGGATAATTTTCAAAAACAAACCTTCAGAAACCGATGTTACCTAT
>CBDUAW010000022.1:0-13266 GCA_965365215.1 uncultured Eudoraea sp.
TTTCGATCGCTTTCCCAATTTTACGTGCGAAAGCCATTAGTCCGCCGTAGGTGTCATCATCCAGATCCAATAATCTATCCACCTCTTTTTTGGGGACACAAAGTGTATGTCCAGGAGCATTTGGATTAATATCCAGAAAGGCAAAGAACTGTTCGTCTTCTGCAATTTTATAGCAGGGGATTTCCCCATTAATGATTTTTGTGAAAATGCTGGACATGGGATACGGTGTTTGGATTGGTGAATTATTTCTTAAAAATAAAAAATCCTTTACTGAAATCACAGTAAAGGATCATCATTTAAAAGTAATGGGTACTATTCTCTTGTGATTTCGAGGATATCAAATTTCAAGGTGCCATTAGGCACGGTAATCTCAGCTACATCACCAACTTCCTTCCCCAGCAGGCCCTTGCCTATAGGAGAGGTCACAGAAATCTTCCCTGCTTTTAAATCGGCCTCGCTCTCGGCAACTAAGGTGTATTTCATCTCCATCCCATTTTGCTGATTCTTTAATCGTACCGTGGACAATACCAATACTTTGGAGGTGTCTAATTGTGACTCATCTATTAATCGGGCATTAGAGAGCGTCTCTTCTAATTTTGATATTTTAAGTTCCAGGAGGCCTTGTGCCTCCTTAGCTGCATCGTATTCTGCATTTTCGGAGAGATCACCTTTGTCCCTGGCATCTGCTATAGCCTGAGAAGCTTTTGGGCGCTCTATATCCCTCAAATGATTTAGTTCATCTTTTAGCTTTTGCAATCCTTCCGCAGTGTAATAAGATACCTTGCTCATAACTTCATATTTTAAAAAAACCGATATACTATATACGTTTTTATTAAACAAAAATCCTGCTATGGAGCAGGATTAGATCAACTGGCCATTTTGTATTGACTAATTTAAGATGAACTTTTATTAGGTGGGTGAATCATCAAAATGCAGTTTCTCTAACAGGAAAATCCTCTTTTTTGGAGAGGATTTAACGCAAAGATACATATTTTTTGTTCAACTTTGTGCCATAACCTCAATAGTGCAGCCACTTATGTATCGTTTTTTAATAGGAGTAATCCTACTTTTTTTGACATTTTCTTGCAGCAATGACAATGAAAGGCGCAATCCCTATCTACAGGAGCGTGGTTTCCGTTTTGAATTTAATCTGAATCTCCCTTTATACAGCCCATTAACCAATCCGGGTAATGCAATATACATCAACAGTCAAAATGCCGGAATACGTGGTGTTTTTGTGATCAATACCGGGTTCGATTTAGTGTCACTGGAGGCAAGTTGCCCAAACCACGTCCCCAATTCCTGCTCCACCATGGAATTGGACGGACAGAATGCGGTTTGTTCCTGCGAGGATTTTGAATACAGCCTCTTTACCGGACAGCAGTTGAACCGTCCGGATGATGGCAACAGATATTATGATATGTTGATATATAATACTTCTCGAAGTGGAGATGTGGTTATTATATCTAACTGATCAAAATCGAATCGTGGCCCCGGCTAGGAAGTTAATACCCGCCTGAGGGTAATACCCGGCTCCTTCAATAGTTGTAATAGTTCCCGGATTGCTGAAATCATCGTCAAATGTGAAAAAATAGCCGTTTGAAACAAACTTGGCATCAAAAATATTGTTGACCAAGCCGGAAAGCGTAATGCTCTTTACAAAACCAGCTAATTCCAAGGTATAATTCAGACTGAGGTCCGATTGGGAATACGCTTCTAAGATTGAATTTTCAGAGTCAATATTTCCCATATACTGTTCTCCAACATATTTAGTCAGGAGGGCTATCTCCAGTTTATCATTTGGCATCCATCCAATTCTGTTACCGATAATTATCCCTGGGGAATAGGCAATATTAGTATTGCCCAGGTTTTCAATAATACCATCCCTCTGAAAAATAAAGTCTACGTTCCTATTGGTGCTGAGCGCGATATTTGGCTGCCACTGAATATGCCTCCCCAGTTTAAGGTTGGCTTCCACTTCAAGTCCTAAACGATAGCTATCTCCTACATTTGCCCTGATTGGGGCCCCCACATCGTTCAACTCCCCTGTTAACACCAATTGGTCCTTATATTTCATATAGTACACATTGGCATTGAGTTGAAAATCAGGAGTAAGGTAGCGCCAGCCCAGTTCAAAATCATCAAGCTTTTCCGGTCTTGGATTCCCATTTTCATAGTCGTTTCTATTGGGTTCCCTTTGGGCAACCGCGTAGGACAGGTAAAATTTATTATTAGGATTGTAATTCCAGGTAATCCCTGCTTTTGGATTAAAGAAGTTAAAAGTATCGTCTACCACCCCTGTTTCATTCCCATTTGCTTCATAGTTTACCGTTCTATATTGCAGATCTGCAAAAAACCTCAGTTTTTCACTGAAGGTGTAGTTGGCTTTTGCATAGATATTGGCATCTGTTTTTCGGGACGTATCATCATAATAGCGATCTCTTATATTGTTTTCCGGTGCAAAACGGGCCCAGATGACCTCCCCAAAATGGTCTCCTTCGTAAATATTAAAGCCTCCCCCAAAAATAAAATCTAGGGTTTCTGAACTTCGTTGAATCGAAAACACAGTTCCATAAAAATCGTTATCGAGCCACCTCCTGCGGATCAGGTCTGTGGTATTCACTACCTGTCCGTTTACATTAATGGGCGTGAAACCGTAGGTTGAAAAATCATCGTCCTCCCTGAATTGTTCAAAATAACCTCTTCCTCGGGTATAATGAAGTGCAAAATTACTACTCCAATTGGTATCCCATTGTTCGTTCCAATGCAATTGTGCATGGTCTTGCTTGTAGTTGTCTACCTCATTTTCATAAAATCGGGTCTCGCCGTTCTCATCTGTATAGATTCCTGCAGGATTAAAGGTTCTATCGGTCTCTAAGGTGGCCCGGTCTATTCCAAACCACGACTGGTACGTAATTTCATGGCCGCCAAACAGGAGGGCTTTTACAAAGGTATTCTCGTCTTTGAATGCTCCCTGCAGAAAGTAGGAATCCAGTTCTGATGATGCCCTGTCTATGTACCCATCCGATGTAATTCGTGACAGGCGCCCTGAGAGTTCTATGCTATTGTTCAGAAGTCCGGTACTAAACTTTAGGTTATTCCGTAGACTATTGAAACTTCCGAATGATGAAGATATCTGTGCATAGGCTTCTTCAGACAAAGCGTCGGTGAGCAGGTTTAAACTAGCCCCAAAGGCCCCGGCTCCATTGGTAGAAGTCCCCACTCCCCGTTGCAACTGCAGGTTTTCGGTGGAGGAACTAAAATCGGGCATATTAACCCAAAAGGTCCCCTGCGACTCTGCATCATTGTATGGAATTCCGTTAATGGTCACGTTAACCCTGGTAGCATCTGTACCTCTAACCCGAATTCCGGTATATCCAATTCCTGCCCCTGCATCTGAAGTAGTAACCACGGCTGGCAAAAAGTTCAGAAGGATAGGAATATCTTGTCCAAGGTTTCTGGGTGCTATCTCGTCCTTATCGAGATTGGAAAAGGTAAGGGGGATATCCGTATTAACCCTTATGGCAGAAACCAAGACCTCATCGAGGACAATTTTTTTGGTTTCCAGGGAATCGGGTTTGGTTTCCTGGGCCTGAAGGCCCGGCATTAAGCCCAACATCATTAAAATGGCACATCCTCTTTTCATTCGCAAAATTTTCACGAATAAAAGGGGTAATTATTCTCTGGTTAAATGATTTCTTGCTGTTCCGAAGGAACGGAACATATCCAAATGGCAATTTTCGCCTCCCTTCCCGGCATTACCCGGGCAGGTTCCTTGGGTATAATCTCAGCCTTTACGAATACTTTCAATCAAGGTCCGCTATTCCCGGAGCTTCAATCGAAGAGCTATACAAAAGCACCCCTTTGAGATGTGACAAAGATACATCACGATTACCATCCAAAAAAAAATGCCATACTATTTTTTTGAATTAGGGCTTAATTGAACAAGGTCATGATATGGGAAATAAGCAGAAGGCCTTTTGGTAATTAAATTCTATACCGCCTAATCCTGAAGCGCAACACTAAAGGAATTTTTTGGAACAACTTCCTGTTTTTTTAATTGGTTATAGTATTCTAGAAGGCTTATTACATCTTTTTCTTTTCTGAGATTCAATTCATTCCGTGAAATAAACTGCTCTATTTCAGGAGTATTATCACTTAAAAGAGGTAAAAGATATTTTTGATTTAGATTGACCCTTTGCAAGGGTTGATCAACTTCTCCCAGATAATAGTCGGAAACATTGATGCATCTGGGTTCCCAAAATCTGGACCATGAATTACCCATTATTGGATCTGTGATTTTTTTAATTGGTCTGTAGTATAATTTCAAATCCCCTTCTTTCATTAATGGGTTGAAATAGCCCCATTTTCTAGTTCCGGCCTCTGCGTATTCCATGTATTTATATAAAACATCAGCTATTCTGACTTCAATAAATGGTTTAGGGATAATATCCTTTCTTTTCAAATCCTCCTCGTAAAATTCTATGATTTCGCGTTCTGCATTGTATCGCATAGGGGCATTCAGGACAGGCCTTTTGTTTATGAAAACAACTCCTTTTTCCCACTTGCTCTCAAAATATGGAGAACCTACAACGTATAAATTGAAATTAAACTGCGTCTCAATCGGGGCAATTGTATAATCAGAATCATAAATCAAATAACGATGTACTTTCTTTGCAGAATCCTGTTCTTTAATATAGTCAGAGATTTCCTGCCCCATCCCCAGGGAACTGACAAAAAAAGCAAATAGAACTATTTTTTTCATAGTTAAAAGATAAGAAAAATTGAATTCTGAAGAAACATCCTACATTAGCCTATCCGTATACCTGGGAAGAATATCAATAAGTAGTAATTATTTTATTTTTTATTTACTTGGTGCGCCGGTTTTAAAAGATCATTTACGGTCTTAACCGGGTTAAAGGTGAGTAGGGGTACTTCTACAAAAACCGTATTCCAAAAAGCCATGGCCCCATTCCACAGGCCAGGCAATTCCAATGCCTTGAGTGCCTTCCCATCTTTTGTTTTTTCCGAGATAAACCCTTGCCTGGGATCTATAAAATTCAAAAGGTTATACTTCTCCCCTTTGTGATTTTTGGTTCCGCATACTAAATCGACCGGGTTGAAATGTGAAGCCCTTTCAAATATGGCCCTTTGTCTTTCATCATTGAGATTTACCTGAGCAGACTCTACAATCTGCAGCGAAACATTATCTCGTAAGTCTTTAATCCAAAATGGACCTCCCCCCGGCTCTCCTTCGTTTTTTACCATCCCACAGACACGGATGGGACGATTAATTTTATCCCTTAGAATGTCCAACTGTTGTGCAATGCTAAAACTGCTGTAGTTTTCCGTGAAGCGCACATTGAGTTCCATTTCCAGAAAGTTTTTAATCTCGACCAGAGATGCGCCATTGATGTGTTCTTCATCAAGGATCCTGGCATATTGAAAGGCTTTTTTCTGTAGCTTTAAGAGCACACCCCCAAGGAGCTTTTTGCTCTGCCCCATTTTTCGGGCAACTTCCGGGACGGCTACATTGTCTATATTTTTTATGAAAATCAGGTCTGCCTCCTGTTCATTTAGGTTTTCTATCAGGGCTCCATGACCTCCGGGCCTGAACAATAAACTCCCATCCTGATTTCGAAAGGGTTCATTCTCTGGCGTAACTGCTATTGTGTCTGTGGCGGGTCTTTGAAAAGAATATCGCACAGTAAAATTAGTAGCTGTTTCGGCCGAGATACGTTTCTCAATCCGTTGCAGTTCTTCCTGAAACATCTTTTCATGTTGAGGGGAAATGGTAAAATGCAAATGCGCCTCCTTGCCTGAGGAGGCATAATCAGCGGCTTCTTTCAGGTGTTCCTCAAAAGGGGTGGCTGCGTATGATCCATAGTTGTGGAACGGAAGTAAGCCTTTGGGATAGAATCCGTAGTTAAGACGGTCTTCGGCCATCAATTCCTGTACATAAGCGAATTTATCTTTCCCTCCATCTCCTTTAGCAGAAGGAATCCGGTTTTCCACTATCTTATTGAATGGCAACCGTTTCCGGCCTTCAAAAAACGCCTGAATGTCTTTATCACCAGTCCTTTGGAGATATTCAGAATATGTTTCCCTGTCTGGATTAAATTCCTCAAGAAAATTAAAAAGCATTTTAAACATCCTGGAAGCCGCACCCGAAGCCGGCACAAATTTTAACAGAGACACCGTCCTGTGGGCTTCTTCAAAGTATTCAATATTTTCTAGGGCTTCTTCTGAGGTAAAACGGGAAATCCCCTCATTGACTAAAGCTGCTGCATCTAACCTAACATAAGGTATACCCTCGGCAAAGGTCTCCATTTGTTTCAGCACTTTCTCCTGGGATATACCTTTTTGATCAAGTTGTTGAAGATCTTTTTCTGAAAATTCAATCATGGTTCAATAGTTGGTCAATGTGTAATTTTGCTTTCTCAAAACGGTCGGCCTCCGTTCCTTTCAAGATAATAAAATTCCTGTCATATTTTTCTAGGGTGTCGTGAAAGTAGTTAAACATTCGCTGTCGTTCATTAGGCTTGTCTCGTAAATCATCCTTTTCCCAGGGAATATCAATATAGGTTAGCAGATAAAGGTCATATTTGTTTTGAAGGGCGTACTTTTCCAGGAGCGGATCGCAATAACCCAGGTAATACGCTTCGGAATATACCTTTGTTTCGAGCAGATCAGTGTCGCAAATCAAAACCTTATCGGCCTTTTTGCTAAGACTATTCTCCAATGCCATCTGTCCAACGGCTATCGGCATCAGATCTTTGGGTTCACAGGTTTTTTGTTCCCTGTCCCATTTTTCCTGCAGGTAATCCCTGGCATATTCGGGTACCCATTCTGTTTGATAGTATGCCGCAAGTTGCCCTGCAAGTGTAGTTTTACCTGTTGATTCAGGTCCAAAAAGGACTACCTTAATAAGGTTTGTGGGCTCTTGTTTAAGTTTTTCTTCCATGCCATATAGCCGTAGATGGCAATAATGGTAAACAATAAGTATTGAAAGGATGTAAAGATAAGTCCTTTATATAAATAGAGCGGAACCGAAATAATATCACCTATAATCCAATAGATCCAGTTTTCAAGTTTCTTTTTTGCCATTAACCACATGCCAACAAAAAATATTGCCGTGGTAATGGTATCCACATATGCTGTCCAGGAATTAAATTTATCAAAGAGAAGATATACTACAGATACAAAGATTACTGTACCGGCAAACAATAGGGCAGACCAGAGATTATCCCTTTTACCTGCCTTCGTTACCGGTATAAAATGAGTAGCATCTACCTTCCGTGTCCAGGTATACCATCCGTAAATGCTCATCAAAAAGTAGTAGGCATTGATCAGCATATCTCCAAGCAAACCAAAAATCCATAGAATATATACGAATATGCCGGTGCTGATAATCCCTGTTGGAAATACCAGAATATTTTCCCTTTTGGCATACCAGACACTCAGGAATCCAAATACCACGCCAATCATTTCAAGAACAATGAGGAAGGCGGGCGTATTCTCATACTGCGCAAATATCCAATCAAAAATTTGGCTCATATGTGCTTCGGTCAGATTTGACAATCTTCATCAACAAGACCCCCTTATCGATCAGACTAAAGGCAGTCTTTACTTCCTTCTGAAGAAAGGGCATAAGTTCATCATATTCTCCAAAAATTTGGGTACTTAAGGGATTTTCCAATACGGTAAAACCAGAATTCCTGAGGGCTTGGATAAACGCAATTATTGGAGGTTCAAAGTGGTCCTGAAGGGGCGTTAAGGTCAATTCTATTGATACTTTCATGTTTTACAGTTGCTTTAATTGCAATTCTTTTTTAAGGCATATACGCAGGTAAAACCTTCAAATTCTATAAAGGCGATCTCATAGACAGAACTTGCCCCTTCAAAGCAAATTTCTCCGGTAGTATGGGGTGTGCTAAGCGTAAAATCTGCAATATCTATATGCTCCTTAAAACTTACACCACGGGTGGCCATGATTTTGTAGAGCGATTCCTTGGCACCCCATAAGATGGTCAGCTTTCGAATTAATTGCTCTGAATCCAGGGGTTGTGGGAGCTCAATTGTACTGAATTTATGAGCTATCCTGATAATCTTTTGACGCTGCTTCTCTATGTCTATTCCAACTTCTTTTTCCGGACTAACAATAATCCCGGTAAATTCATGTGAATGAGTGATGGAAATATGGTTTCCGTCTTTTAAATGGGGCTTCCCCACTGAATCGTAATACAGGTCCGAATCAACATATCCCACAGCCCTCAACAAATGCCTTATACTTAAAAATCCCCGCCGGTGTAATTCCGATTTCATAGACCCAAGTCTGCTCAGACTGTTCTGCGTCAATTCTAAGGGGGCAGCAAGTTCTCTTTCGCTTTCCTCAATCTTCCAAATGTAACATTTGATGTCGGGCCTAAACGCTAATGTTTTGTAAAGAGGCATGGGAATAATTCTGTTATCATTACCTTTGCAAACACAAAAAAACAGCAATTGCTGCTGTTCAGCGAAAGTAAAAAGAAAAATACAGATATGAGCACCAAAACCATACCGTTCGTCCCTTACAAGGTAAAGGATATGTCTCTGGCCGCATGGGGCCGTAAAGAGATAGAACTGGCAGAAGCAGAAATGCCGGGCCTAATGGCATTGCGCGAAGAGTACAAGGAAGAGCAACCTTTAACGGGAGCAAGGATTGCCGGTTGTTTACATATGACCATTCAGACAGCAGTGCTGATAGAAACCTTAGTTGCCCTGGGAGCAGAAGTTACCTGGAGTTCCTGCAACATTTTCTCCACCCAGGACCATGCTGCCGCTGCCATCGCTGCGGCCGGAATTCCTGTTTACGCCTGGAAGGGAATGACAGAGGAGGAATTCGACTGGTGTATTGAACAAACCTTGTTCTTCGGGGAGGAAAGAAAACCCCTAAACATGATCCTTGATGACGGAGGGGATCTCACAAATATGGTGCTGGACCAATACCCGGAATTGACTGCTGGAATCAGAGGGCTTTCCGAGGAAACAACTACCGGCGTACATAGACTCTATGAAAGATTTAAAAATGGCGTATTGCCAATGCCGGCAATTAATGTGAATGATTCCGTTACCAAATCCAAATTTGATAATAAGTACGGTTGTAGGGAAAGTGCTGTTGACGCCATAAGAAGGGCAACCGACACAATGCTGGCCGGAAAACGGGTAGTTGTTGCAGGTTATGGGGATGTGGGCAAAGGAACGGCTGCTTCTTTCCGCGGTGCTGGTGCCATTGTAACTGTAACAGAAATTGATCCCATATGTGCCTTACAGGCCTGTATGGATGGCTATGAAGTGAAGCAGCTGGAGAATGTGGTTAATAATGCAGATATTGTTGTCACCGCTACCGGGAATAAGGACATTATCAGGGAAGAACATTTCAGAGCCATGCGCGATAAGGTTATTGTTTGTAACATTGGCCATTTCGACAATGAAATTGACATGGCCTGGTTAAATGAAAACTACGGAAATACAAAAGACGTAATTAAACCTCAGGTAGATAAATACACTGTTGAAGGGAAGGATATCATAATACTGGCCGAGGGTCGTTTAGTGAATCTCGGATGTGCAACCGGGCATCCTAGTTTTGTGATGAGTAACTCCTTTACAAATCAGGTATTGGCACAGATAGAGTTATGGAATCACAGTGACAAATACGAAAACAAGGTTTATATGCTGCCAAAGCACCTGGACGAGAAAGTAGCCAAGCTTCATTTGGAACGTCTTGGGGCAGAACTGACCAAATTGAGAGCGGACCAGGCATCATATATCGGTGTAAAAACCAAAGGACCTTTTAAACCGGAATACTATAGGTATTAAGAAAATCTTTAATAGTGTGACATAAAAAAACCCACCATCTTCTTAAGATCGTGGGTTTTTAATTTCTATAAAGGAAAGAACCCTAAGCCTGAAAAGGCTCAATGGAAACATAGGATTTTCCTCCGGTTTTCTTTTCGAACTTCACAATACCGTCAACTTTAGCGTGTAAAGTGTGGTCTTTTCCGGCATATACATTTTCCCCGGGATTGTGCTTCGTTCCACGTTGTCTTACGATGATATTCCCTGCAACGGCAGCTTGTCCTCCAAAAATCTTAACGCCCAAGCGTTTCGATTCCGACTCTCTACCGTTCTTAGAACTACCAACTCCTTTTTTATGTGCCATGATATATAAATTTTTGCTGAGCTCAGCCAGCGATAATTATTCTTTACTTACTTACTTAATGCCGCAATTAGGTCGGCTTTTTTCATTGAAGAAATTCCCGTAATTCCTTTCGCTTTTGCCATTTCCTTCAACTCGGCTACCGTTTTGGAGCTCAAATCCACGGCTGTTTTCTTAACCTCCTTGGCTTTAGGCGCTTCCTTTTTAGGAGCCGCTGCTTTTACTGGTTTCTCAGCTTTAGCCCTGGCTTTTACCGGAGCCGCTTCCTTCTTAGGAGTCGATTCCTTTTTAGGGGAAGCTTTTTTCGCTCCCTTAGCAACGATACTTTCAATTACCAATTCTGTAAGATATTGGCGGTGGCCATTCTTCTTGCGAAAACCTTTACGTCTTTTCTTTTTGAAAACAATAACCTTGTCTCCTTTCAAATGTTTAACGACTTTAGCCTCTACTGCGGCTCCGTCTATAGCTGGGGCGCCAATAGTTATGTTGCTTCCGTCTTCTACCAAGAGGACATTGTTAAAGGTAACTTTTTTACCTTCGTCCTCTTTCAGGCGGTGAACATAGACTTTTTGGTCTTTTGCAACTTTAAATTGCTGCCCTGCTATCTCTACAATTGCATACATAGCTTGTGTTATATTTCTGTGTTAAGCCCGATATGAACAGGACTACCCTGTTCATTAGGCGGGTGCAAATATACTGCTAAAAAAGAAATTCACAAGGGTTTTAATTCGAATTTGAGTTAATTCTTTCCGGGATTATTAGAGGATTTAAATAATTGCATAAAAGATAAGGTTAATACCAGGGTAGTAGCAAAACCCATGATGGCAACAGTAAAGAACACTATGGCTTCGAAACTTTCATATTCTCCAAACCATTTGGTGGATAGTTGCGATAGAAATTCCGTATTTATTTCTTCGGCATAAACCGCGAAAAATATGGTAAACAAAATGGTTCCTACAAAGCCGGTAACTATACCTGTCCTAAATCCCTCACCGTAATTGAAACTATCTCCTAATTCAAGTTTTCTGTACTTGATAGCCTCATATATGGCAAAGCCTGTGATGACCCCATTAAAAAGACTGTAGAATATCTGGGTATGAAGGTCAAACAATGATAAAAAAAGGAAATATCCGATAAGGCTCCCGCTTGTAGCGATACCAAAACGGATAGGAAGTGTAAATTGCTTCATTTGATTTGTTTTTGGGTCTATATAAAAATAACAATAATGCCGAATAATCTTTTAAATTCTTGTTAAATCCTTAGTGTTTCCTCAATGGCTGTAGTAAATTCTCTATTTAAGCCTTACATTAGCTCACCTGAACATTCAGGCAAGAAATTTATTAATCACCAAATATTTTTAGGAAATGAAAAGAAAATTAATTCCGGCATTTTTGCTGTTTTCCCTCGCTTCGGCCTTGCATGCGCAGGAGGTAATATATGAGGAGTACGACCTGGACAACGGCCTTCATGTTATTCTGCATCAGGATAACGGAGCTCCAGTAGTTACTACATCTGTGATGTATCATGTAGGTGGAAAAGACAGAACCGAAGGCCGGACCGGTTTTGCCCACTTTTTTGAACACCTTTTGTTCGAAGGCACAAAAAATATTGAAAAAGGAAAATGGTTTGAAATTGTTTCCTCTAACGGGGGACAAAACAATGCCAATACCTCACAAGACAGAACGTACTACTACGAAGTATTCCCTTCCAACAATTTAAAGTTGGGTCTATGGATGGAATCTGAAAGGATGCTACATCCAATTATTGACCAGACCGGTGTGGATACACAGCAGGAAGTGGTGAAAGAAGAAAAGCGTTTGCGATACGACAATTCACCTTACGGCCAAATACTGCCGGTGTTGGGGGAAAATCTATTTAAGGTTCACCCGTACAAAGACCCAAATATTGGGTATATGGAAGACCTTGACGCAGCCACCCTTGAGGACGTGATTGCCTACAACAAAAAATACTATGTGCCCAACAATGCGGTATTGGTTGTCGCCGGGGATATTGATATTGCAGAAACCAAACAATTGGTTGAGGACTATTTTGCAGAAATCCCAAGAGGGGAAGATATTGCAAGAAACTATCCCAAGGAGGAACCTATTACAGAAGAGGTTCGCAGTAAGGCGTATGACGCCAATATTCAAATCCCTGCTTCTATTGTTGCCTACAGAACCCCTGGTTTTAAGGAAAGGGATGCTTATGTACTGGATATGGTTTCCTCATACCTCAGCGATGGAAAGAGCTCCAAACTTTACAAAAAAATGGTTGATGAGCAGAAGCAGGCACTGCAGGTTGGTGCCTTTAACATAGGGCAGGAAGATTACGGAATGTATATCGTATTTGCACTGCCTGTTGGGGAAACCGGATTGGAAACGCTTGTTACCGAAATGGAAGAAGAAATAGCTAAGGTTAGAACGGAGCTGATTTCCGAAAAAGACTATCAAAAGCTTCAGAATAAATTCGAAAACCGCTATGTAAATTCCAATTCCAGCATTCAGGGGATAGCGAATTCTCTGGCCAGATACTATATGCTTTACGGTAATACGGATTTGATCAATAAGGAAATTGATATTTACAGATCTGTTACCAGAGAGGAAATCAAAGCTGTTGCAGAAAAATATTTAAAACCAAACCAGAGGGTTATTATTGATTATTTGCCCGAAGAAAAAATGGAAAATTAAAATGAAAAAGACAATTCTCACTTTCGTATTAGCCCTAATGGCTATTACTCTTCAGGCGCAGGTAGACCGAAGTCAGATGCCTGAGCCGGGGCCGGCACCGGAAATAAATTTAAAAGAAGCCGAACGTTTTGAATTAATGAACGGCCTGAAGGTTTTAGTAGTTGAAAACCATAAACTCCCCAGAGTATCCATACAACTCACGCTAGATAACCCTCCAATACTTGAAGGTGATAAGGCCGGGGTTTCGAGCCTTACAGGAAGTCTGCTGGGGAATGGATCTAAATCCATTCCCAAGGATGAATTCAACGAGGAAGTAGATTTTCTGGGAGCCACTATCAATTTTGGGTCTCAAAGTGCCTTTGCCAGCAGTTTATCCAAGTA
>CBDUAW010000023.1:0-13232 GCA_965365215.1 uncultured Eudoraea sp.
AGTTATGGCCAAAAACAGTCCGAAATTGAATTTTAGTTCATGGGGGTCACTGTAATTTGGATAGGCTTGTGAATAGCCCCAAAAACTAAGTCCCATAAAAAATAGTAGAATTAGTCGTTTCATGGTCATTCTTTGGTAATTAGGGTCAAGAATTATTCCAAACCGTTTATCCCGATATAATAATCAGTAGATTCTGGATTTCTAGAGGGAAATTATAAAATAAAATTGTTATACAAAGCAGGTAGTAGCAGATCATTATTTACTTTTGGGGACAAATTTTAAAAAAGTGAAGATTGTTTCATATAATGTAAATGGGATCCGTGCGGCTATTAATAAAGGGTTCCTTCAATGGCTCCAACAGGTTAATCCCGATGTGGTTTGCTTGCAGGAAATAAAGGCGATGGAGGAGCAACTGGATCTTGAACTTTTCAAAAAAGCTGGCTTTCCATTTAATTATTGGTTTAGCGCGCAGAAGAAGGGGTACAGTGGTGTTGCTATTCTGGCTAAAAGACAACCAGACAATGTTCTTTTCGGAACAGGAATAGACTATATGGATTACGAAGGGCGCAACCTCACGGCAGATTTTAACGGGGTGTCTATTATGAGCCTGTATATCCCGTCTGGAACTAACCTGGACCGCTTAGATCATAAGTTGCGATACATGGCTGATTTTCAGGATTATATAAACAATTTAAAGAAGGAAACTCCCAACCTGGTAATTTGTGGGGATTATAATATTTGTCATCAGGCAATCGATATCCATGACCCAGTTAGAAATAAAAATGTTTCTGGTTTTCTCCCCGTGGAACGTGAATGGATGGGTAATTTTATTGAAAGCGGTTTTATAGACAGTTTCAGGCATTTCAATAAAGACCCCCACCAATATACCTGGTGGAGTTATCGCGCAAACTCCAGGGCTAATAACAAGGGCTGGAGGCTCGACTATGGAATGGTAAGCAACTCCTTGGAAAACAGGCTAAATAGGGCGGTAATTCTTTCTGAAGCCAAACACAGTGACCATTGCCCGATCTTATTGGAAATAGAATAGATTTATAGCAATCCAGATGGCAAAAAACCGTGATTTGTTACCTTTAACAGCTTTAAAAAGCATTTCATTCTAATGATATACACTAAACTTCCCCATACAGATATAGAAGTGAGCAAAATTTGCCTAGGCACAATGACCTGGGGCAAGCAGAATACGGAAGCGGAGGGTTTTGAACAAATGGACTATGCCATAGATCAGGGGATTAACTTCTTTGATACCGCCGAACTCTATCCTATTCCTGCCCATCCCGACCGTTATGCCCATACAGAAATTATCATTGGGAATTGGTTCAAAAAAAGAGCAAATCGCGAGCAGATTATCCTGGCTTCAAAAATTGCAGGGAAGGCCGAATTCACCAAATTCATTCGTGCTACCGGATTTAAAAAAGAATCGATTATTGAAGCTGTGGAGGGAAGTCTTCAACGCTTAAAAACGGATTACATAGACCTTTATCAGCTCCATTGGCCGGAACGTTCTACTAATTTTTTTGGACCGCGCGGGTATGAACACAATATTAAAGATCATTGGAAGGACAATATTCACCAGGTATTGGAGACACTACGGGACCTTATTCAAGAGGGTAAAATAAGGCATATTGGCCTTTCAAATGAGACCCCCTGGGGCACCATGAGATTTTTAGAAGAGAGCAAAGTACACCAGTCTTTACCCCGCATGCGCACCATTCAAAACCCTTACAGCCTGCTTAACCGACTTTTTGAAGTAGGCCTTTCGGAAATATCGATCCGGGAACAAATTGGCTTATTGGCCTATTCCCCGCTTGGTTTTGGTGTATTAAGCGGGAAATACCTGGGTGGGAAAAAGCCCGAAAAAGGCAGGATAACCCTATTTCCCAATTACAATCGCTACAGTGGAGAAAATGCCATGACCGCTACTCAAAAATATGCGGAATTGGCAACAAAACACGGGATGTCCCTAGCACAAATGGCGTTGTCTTTTGTGAATTCCAGACCTTTCCTTACGAGTAATATTATCGGGGCAACTTCAATGGAACAGTTAAAGGAAAACATCTCGAGTATAGATGTTGAATTAAGTCCGGAAGTGCTTAAGGGAATTGAGGAAATTCATCAGCAGATTCCCGATCCCGCTCCTTAAAATTAAAAAGCGTTTTAATCTATATCATTGATAAATGAGATAACTCCCTTAAAATAAGTTTTTTGATCGTCATATTGTGAAAGATGGCTACCATTAGGGCAATAGAGATAGCGCCCATTCTGCACTTCACCTGCCATCCATTCCATGTGATCGGGATCCATGGTGTCAAACTGAGCTCCAATTACCAGGGTTGGTATGGCTAAGTCTTTTAGACGATCTTTTACATCCCAATCTTTTAATGTGGCGTCTCCGGTAATACCAAATTCACTGTAACCCTGCATATGAACATATACTTGATTATTAGCATGTTTAAGCGTTCGCATAACCGCTTCAGGCCACTCATCCGGGGGCATGCGTAAAACGTGTTCAGTGTAGTAATGGGTGAATAACAACTCCCCGTAGCGAGGATTCTCAAAATCTCCGGCATCTTCCATCGTTTTGATTTCCTTATAAATTTCAGGATCCATTTGAGGGCCAAGTACTTCCTGGGCATATGCATTATACTCAGGGATGCTGCTCATCATGTTGGAGATGATCAACCCTTTCAGGTTTTCCTGATATTTCAACGCATACTCCATCGCCAAAATTCCTCCCCACGACTGCCCCAGAAGATAGAAATTGGAAGAATCCAGGTCCAGTGCCGTTCTCACCTGTTCCACTTCATCAACAAAGCGATCCGTGTTCCATAAGCTTAAATCATCTGGTTGATCACTGTAATAAGAGCCTAACTGATCATAATAAATATATTCTATCCCTTCCTGAGGAAAGTAACCGTCAAAGCACTCATAAAGTTCATGGGTCATCCCAGGACCTCCATGAAGAAGCAAAACTTTTTTAGTAGGGTTATTTCCAACTCTTTTGGTCCATACGCGAAACTCACCTTTGTCCGTTTTGATGGGGATCATTTTTATGCCCCCCGTAAATTGATCATCGCGATTTTCAAAACTCAGGTAGTCCTCAATAGTACTAACGGTTTTAATGGGATCACCTTTTGGACGATTTTCACAGGAAAGGAATACAAGGATCATGGAAAACAGAATGGTAATGCGTCTCATATCTACAGAATTTATGGTAACAATAAAATTAGGAAATTAAAAAAGATCAGCTGAAAAGCCGGAAAACAATATCTTCTATTCTGGATACCAGTATCACCTCAATTCCCGGTTTACTAAGACTGATCTTGTTTCTTTTTGAAACAAAAATTTTAGTAAAGCCCAATTTTGCCGCCTCCTGAATACGTTGTTCAATTCTTTGGACCGCCCTTATTTCACCGGCCAATCCAATTTCTGCTGCAAAACAATATCCATTATCGATGGCGATATCAGAATTACTTGAAAGAATGGCCGCAATTACAGCAAGATCCAGGGCAGGGTCATCAATATTTATTCCTCCTGTAATATTCAGGAATACGTCCTTGGCCCCTAATTTAAACCCTGCCCTTTTTTCGAGTACGGCCAATAACATATTGAGCCTTTTGGAATTATACCCGGTGGCGGAACGCTGAGGAGTACCGTATACAGCCGTACTTACCAGAGCCTGGATTTCTATCATTAGCGGGCGAACACCTTCCAGAGTGGCTGCAATGGCCATACCGCTCAAACCTTCTTCATTCCCTGAAATCAATACTTCTGAAGGATTGTTCACTTCCCGAAGGCCCTTATCCTGCATCTCGTAGATGCCCAATTCTGATGTAGAGCCAAAGCGGTTCTTCAAAGAGCGGAGAATACGGTAAACATAATGCCTATCTCCCTCAAATTGTAACACGGTATCTACCATGTGTTCCAAAATTTTTGGCCCGGCAATATGCCCCTCCTTCGTAATATGTCCAATAAGTAGAACAGGGGTATTGGATTCTTTTGCAAACTTGATCAGTTCCGCTGTGCATTCCCGAATCTGTGAGATACTCCCTGCAGCAGATTCAATATAGTCTGAATGCAGGGTTTGAATAGAATCAACAATTACGAGTTCGGGATTAATTTCTGCTACCTGCCTGAAGATGTTCTGGGTTTTGGTTTCCGTTAGAATAAAACAGCTTTGGTTGCCGGGGAATATTCTATCTGCACGCATTTTAATCTGCTTCTGACTCTCTTCGCCCGATACATAAAGGGTCTTAAAAGGTAATTTGAGGACTACCTGAAGGAGAAGTGTGCTCTTCCCAATTCCGGGTTCCCCTCCCAAGAGTACCAGAGAGCCAGGAACTAGTCCGCCGCCCAGGACCCTGTTAAATTCGTTGTCGAGCAAGTCAATCCTCGATTCCGTGGCCAGACTAATATCACTCAGGAGCAATGGTCTTGGGGACTTTTGGTTTTCAGGTGAAGCTTTCCAGCTGGCAACCTCCTTTTGAACTACTTCTTCAACAATGGTATTCCATTCTTTACATGCGCTGCATTGCCCTACCCACTTTGCATATTGGGTACCACAGTTTTGACAAAAAAAAGCAGTTTTGGTCTTCGCCATGATTTTTAGCCAAGGTTTGGGCTAAAGATATCATGGTTAAAAGGAATAAAAAAGGGATGGGGCCAATATGTGGAACGAATTTCGGGATAGAACCCGAACCAGGGTATCAGAATCCAAAATCTGATTTCAGGGCATCCATTTTTTCAAGGGCCATATCCTTGGTCAGGAAGTCTATTTCTTCCATTCCGAAAGCCTTTTCAAAGGTCCTGAGCGCCTTTTTGGGCTCCCCCATCTCCTCGTAATATTCTCCTTCAAAATAGAATCCCAGCATGGTATTTGGGAATTCCTTGTGACAGAGTTCTGCAAGAGGTTTCAGGGATTCAAAATCGTCTTTTTTTCGGCATCCGGCATAGATGGCCATAATATCATTTAGTTCCACATTCTTTCGGAAGCCAAAGAGTGTTTCAATGGTATTGTATTTATCATCCAGATACTTGAAAACCGGATCTCCTGAGCTTAGTATTTTTTCTTTGTACTCCTTGGGAGTAATAGGCTTGAAGAGTTCAAAAGTGCGATCCCAGGCTTTGCCCAGGCCATAGGTTAAAATAGAGACCTCATCAGCTTCTTGATATTCATCAAAGAAATAATTTATGTTTTCTTTCTGAAGGCTTTTTACGCCCCTGTCTAGTTGTAAAGAGGCATTTCTGTTGTTACCCGGTTCTGGTGTCACTATTAAGTGATAATAAATCTGTTGGGCCATCGCATTGAGTCGGGCCGGGACTCTGCTTGCCATTTCAGTAGCGAGATATGGGGCTATGCTGATATAGGCATTAAACATTGATTTATCCTTAAACAGGAAGTAATTTCCGAAATTGGCGGTAATATCATAGCCAACGAAAATCTTGAATGGAGCAGTACTATAGGTGGTCTCCAGATACGGGATGATTTCCATTCCCAGAAATTCATAAAATTGTTTTCCTTTATCACCGGGGAGTCCTGAGGTTTCCTCAAAGCCACAATCATCCCATCTCAGGTCGTCCTTTTGCTGATCAATTCCTACTACTATTACCTGAGGCATCCCTTGAAATGAACTGTAAAATTTTGCATTGGCCACTACAAGCTCAAACAAGTATTCTGCATCGAGTACTACTACGATGGGATACTTCTTTTCCGGAGTGTAATCTTCCGGAATAAAATACCGCACATCTCGCCTTTCCTGCAGTTTGAAAGACTCAAATATCTCTTTCTTTACTTGGGCATTGAGAGGAATAGTGGTAGCAATCACCACCAGGATGAAAAGAATACGTTTCATGGTCAAGGTTTCTTGGGGTTGTGCTTTGATTTATCTGTTCCTGTTCATAAACGGTAATACCAGGAAAGATATTGCACCAAAGACCACGATCATGAGTGTTTGTGCAATCCACATAATCCACCCAAAAGCATCCCCTGAAACAGCGCTAATTCCGAAAATAGCAAGAGAGGCACTTACTGCAATAGGATACAGACCAATTCCGCCATTGGTGGTAGACATGGCAAAAGCTCCTGCCACAAAGGCCACCAGAATTTCCCCCAGGGACAGGGGAATGGTTTCTTCAACCGTAAATTTTATAACCCAGAACATCAGGACATAGGCAGCCCAGATGAAGATCGTATGTAGCACGAAGAGCCATTTGTGTTTCATTTTAAAAATACTGAGTATCCCATCCAGTAAACCTTTAATGAAGTGCTTTAGTTTCAGGGCCAGTTTAGAGGTAGACCTTCTTAGGAACACCATGAAAAGAAACATGCCTAGAACTCCAACACCAACTAAAATTAGCGTACCGCTGATGCCTATTCCATGTTCTTTAAGATAGCCCAGGATTATTTCTGTCTGGGAAAAGAGGGCAATCATAATCACCAGGAGCAGCATCAGCAGGTCTATCACCCTTTCAGTAACAATGGTCCCAAAACCTTTTTGAAAAGGAACGTTTTCATAGGTGGCCAGTGCTGTAGCCCGGAGTACTTCTCCGGATCTCGGAATTCCAAGGTTAGCAAAATAGGCCATCAGGATGATAAGAATATTATTGGAAATTTTTGGCCGGTACCCCAGGGGTTCCAGCAGATAGTTCCAGCGTACGGCTCTGGAAATATGGCTCATTATCCCAATTAGTACTGAAAGGCCTACCCAAAAAAGGTTAGCCTCCTTGACATATTTAATAATTTGCTCTCGATCTTCCTCTGAGGTAATGCTGTAAGAGTACCAAACCAAAAATACTCCCAGTGCAATTGGGAGTATTGTTTTAAGAATTTTTGCCAGCCTTTTGCTCAAAACTATTTTAAAAGGTTCGTCTCCTCATCGGGGAATACCAAAGCCGGATTGAAATTTCTGGCCTCCTCAATATCCATTCTTGCGTAGGTAATAAGGATTAGAATATCACCAACGGCCACCTTGCGTGCCGCAGCACCATTTAAGGTTAATTCCCCACTGCCTCGTGGTCCTGGAATAACATAGGTCTCCAGTCTTTCTCCATTGTTGTTGTTTACAATCTGCACCTTCTCTCCCTGGATAATGTTTGCTGCATCCATCAGGTCTTCGTCTATGGTGATACTACCAATATAGTTCAGGTCCGCGCCTGTAACACGAACTCTGTGAATTTTCGATTTTACAACTTCTATTTGCATGGGACAAATTTAATCAATTAAGGGCAAGATTATCAATTAGCCTAACTTCACCGGCATATACAGCGATAAAAGCCCTGTACCTTCTTTTTTTGCTTTTCCGTTTTACCGGAAGCAGTTTTTCTTCATCGGCAATGGTAAAATATTCCAGCCTAAGATCTGGATGCCCCTCAAACTGTCGTTTTACCCAAGCCACAATTTCAGTAGCACTTTTCGTGCCAAATTGGTCTTTGACAGCCTTCAAGGTTTGAGGTATCAGGACAGCTTCTCTTCTGAGCCGTTTTGACAGGCGCTGATTCCTTGAACTCATAGCGAGTCCAGAGGCCTCTCGGACAATTGGGCATCCTATAATAGATACCTTAATATCCTTCCGGGCAACCACTCTCTTTATTATTTGAAGTTGTTGAAAGTCTTTTTCTCCAAAATAGGCCCTGTCTGGCTTAACCAGTCGCAAAAGCCTTTCAACAATAGTAGCTACCCCTTCAAAATGCCCCTCCCTGTATGTTCCCTCCATAACCTTGTCCAGGCCATTAAAGTCATATTTATCTGAGACTACCTCTTCCGCATACATTTCTTCAATACTAGGTGTAAATACGCTCACTGCCATGCCGAATTTTTCAAGTAGCTTCAGGTCCTCCTTGAGGGTCTTTGGATATTTTTCCAGGTCTGTTGAATTATTAAACTGAGTAGGATTGATGAAAATGCTCACCACAATTTGGTCATTTTCCGCCAGAGCCCGCTCCACTAAACTTATATGCCCCGCGTGTAAAGCACCCATTGTAGGGACCAAACCAATTTCCCCAGACGGGTCGTTTCCAGGGGATAAGAATTCCAAAAGTTGCTCCTTTGTATGGAATACCCTCATAGTCTTCTTTTAAAGCGAGCAAACTTACTATAATTACGGCTATTCTGCATAATTTTTGTAATTTTGCAGCTACGTTTCTTCGATAATCGAAATACTACTTTTATGAATGGTAAAAAGATATTGTTTGTATCTTCCGAATTAGTACCCTACCTACCAGAGAATGAAGTTTCCTTAATGTCTTATGAAACGCCCCGCATGGTCAATAGCAGTGGGGGGCAGATCAGAATCTTTATGCCGCGATATGGGAATATCAATGAACGGCGTCATCAGCTACATGAAGTAATCCGTTTGTCAGGAATGAACCTGGTGATAAACGACCTGGACATGCCTCTAATTATAAAGGTAGCTTCAATTCCAAGGGAACGAATTCAGGTATATTTTATCGATAACGAGGAGTACTTTAAGCGTAAAGCAACCTTTTCCGATGAAGAAGGTAATCTTTTTCCCGATAATGACGAACGGGCAATATTCTTTGCTAAGGGGGTTGTGGAAACAGTCAAAAAATTAAATTGGTCACCGGATATCATTCACGTTCATGGTTGGATGGCATCCTTGCTACCACTATACCTGAAGAAATACTATGCGGATGAACCATTATTTGCAGATAGCAAAATAGTTACCTCTGTATACTCTCAGGGTTTCGAAGGGGAATTGGATCCTAAAATGCAGGATAAAATTGCCTTCGATGGTATTTCCAAGGACAGCATCTCTGCTTTATCCAAAGTGTCGTATAATAATTTGTTAAAAGTAGCCGTAGATTACTCTGATGCGGTTATTTTAGCCTCCGAGGATATCCCGGATGAATTATTGGAATACATTGGAAATCTTCAAAAACCAGTATTGCCTTACGTTTCTTTGCAGGAATTCGAGGAAGCCTATTCGCAATTTTATAGCACAGAAGTACTAAAATAGAATACATGCCTTTTAAGATGAGAAAGACTTTTCTTGCATTTGCAGGAATGCTAGTGTTTATTGGTTTCACCTCCTGTGAGGAAGATCTGACTACGGTAGGTGACGGCGTCATAGGAGGGGAACCTTTTGTTACTGATAAAGAGGTTTATGATGTTTTTGCATATAACAGGAAAATTGAAGCCGTGCAAACCAACAAGCTCCCTCTTTACCAGCTTGGGAACTATAACGATGGGATATATGGCCTTACAGTAGGCCGGGTAACATCTCAGGTCTCATTGTCTGGCGGTTCCGCAAATCCCATTTTCGGCAATTTTACACAACAGACAGAGGATACCGCTGATGCGGATGAAACGGCCTCTACAATTCTTGAGAATGAAACCGTAAAGGAAGTTTTCCTGTATATTCCTTTTCTTCAAAATCCAAGTGGTGATGCCGATTTGGATGGAGTGATAGATAGTGAGGATGTAGATCCTCAGGATCCCAATAGTGATTCAGACGGGGATGGACTTTCAGATAACCAGGAACGCATAGCCGGATTGAATCCCCTAAGTGATGATACAGACGGCGATGGTATTCTGGATGGAGATGATGAATCCACACTATCCAATCGTTTTCCAAGGAAAGCAGACCTGGATAGTATTTACGGGGATATTGATATTCCGTTTACCCTAAAAGTGGAACGCTCCACCTTTTTCTTGCGAGATCTGGACCCCAATAGTAATTTTCTGGAATCTCAGGAATATTTTTCAAGCCAGTCTTTTAGTCCGAGCTTTGTTTCAGATGTTTTATTTGAAGGACCGGTGACGATCAGTGATGAAGAAACATTAATTTTTCCGGAAGATGACCCTGATACGGAGGACGACGAATCGCTAGAAGCTCCGGAAAGAATTCAACCGGGGATCAGGGTTCCCCTTGACCCGGCTTTTTTCCAGGCAAATATTATAGATAAGGAGGGACAGCCCGAATTGATTAGCGCTTCTAATTTTTCAGACTTTTTCCGGGGAATTCTCCTTTCTGTAGGTGATATGGACAATATAATGATGTTATTAGACTTTACCGACGCCAATATTACCATCACTTACGATTTTGATACCCTGGAAGACGACGAAATTGTTCAGGAAGAAAAGGATTATATCCTTAATCTGATTACCGGAGGGGCCAATTTTTCTCCAATTAATGGGAATGCAGTTAATACTTTAGCCAATGACGCTTATCCTCCAACAATTACAGATCAGCTCGATACGGGAGAAAACGCTGAACGTATTTATTTAAAGGGAGGAGCAGGTAGTTTTGCGGAAATAAAACTATTCGACGAAACTAACGGGGAGGATGTCATAAATGAGATAAAGGCCAATAATTGGGTTATTAATGAAGCTAATTTGGTGTTTTACGTGGATCGTGAATTACTCGATATGTCCAACCAAAACATTGAACCCCCCAGATTGTATTTGTACAATGCCGAAACCAATGCACCATTATACAATGCACTAACCGAAAATTCAGTTGAGGAAAGCGCTTTTGGGTTATTTTTAAACTATGATGGGTTTCTTGAAGAGGAAAACGACAAAGGAATTAAATATACCATCCGAATCACAGAACACCTCAATAATATTATTGTAAGAGATTCTGCAAATGCTACCCTGGGTCTGATGATTACACCAGATATACGCCTAAGCGGTTCGTCTACTGCCATGCTTAGCGGAAATGTTGAAGAACGTATCCCGGTTAGTGCTACCATAAGCCCTCTTGGTACCGTCTTGATTGGCAGTAATGTCCCTGCTGATGAAGATCGGAAATTAAAACTGGAGATTTCTTACACTGAAACCAATTAGTTCCTTATTAAGGTACCAAGCAGCTATTTTTTGCGTTAACTCTTAGAAATTCATTTTGTATTCGATTCTTCTTGTAACTTTGGACAATACAAAGCTAATTACCAGATAATATGTGTGGAATTGTAGGATATATAGGACACCGAGATGCGTATCCAATTATCATAAAAGGTTTGCAACGCCTTGAATACCGAGGCTATGATAGTGCCGGAATTGCACTTTTTGATGGAAGCCAGATAAATTTGGCCAAGACCAAGGGAAAAGTTGAAGACCTAAAGAATATTTCTGAAAGCAGCATGCCCCTTAATGGCTCCTTGGGGATTGGGCACACCAGATGGGCAACACACGGGGTGCCAAATGATATTAACTCCCATCCGCATTATTCTAATTCCGGGAATTTGGTCATAATCCACAACGGAATAATTGAGAATTACGAAGCAATAAAACAAGAGCTTACCAACAGAGGGTATACGTTTAAATCAGATACAGATACTGAAGTTCTTATCAATCTGATTGAAGAGGTTAAAAAACAAGAGGGTGTTAAACTGGGGAAGGCCGTCCAAATGGCTTTAAATCAGGTTGTTGGAGCATACGCTATTGCGGTGTTCGACAAACAAAAGCCCGATGAAATAGCTGTGGCCAAATTGGGAAGCCCCCTTGCCATTGGTATTGGGGATAATGAATTCTTTATCGCCTCGGATGCTACCCCTTTTATTGAATTCACCAAGAATGCGGTTTATCTTGAGGATGGGGAGATGGCTATTGTACGTTTGGGGAAAGAGATAAAACTCAGAAAGATAAAGGATGATGCCATTGCCTATCCCATGATAGAGGAGCTTCAATTACACTTGGAAGAAATCGAAAAAGGCGGATATGATCACTTTATGCTTAAGGAGATATACGAGCAACCCCGTGCTATTAAAGATACTTACCGGGGAAGACTTCGTGTTAATAAGGGGATCATTAAAATGGCCGGGGTAGACCAGCACCTGGAGAAGTTTGAACATGCCAATAGAATTGTTATCGTGGCCTGCGGTACTTCATGGCATGCGGGTCTGGTAGCAGAGTATATATTTGAGAACTTTGCACGGATCCCTGTGGAAGTGGAATACGCCTCAGAATTCCGATACAGAAATCCTGTGATTACGGAAAATGATGTGGTAATTGCCATTTCACAGTCGGGAGAAACAGCAGATACCCTGGCGGCAATTAAGTTGGCCAAAGAACATGGAGCTTTTGTTTTTGGAGTCTGTAATGTGGTGGGGTCTTCAATTGCCCGCGAAACACATGCCGGAGCTTATACCCATGCCGGTCCTGAAATTGGAGTGGCCTCCACAAAGGCATTTACCACTCAAATTACAGTATTGACACTCCTGGCATTAAAATTGGCAAAGGAAAAAGGTGAATTGTCTGAAGAACAGTTCCATCAGTACCTTATAGAATTGGAGAGTATGCCTCAGAAAGTGGAGAAGGCACTAGAATCTAACACCCTTGTAGAAATAATCGCCGAGGAATACAAAGATTCTGATAATTGCCTTTATCTGGGAAGGGGCTACAACTTCCCCGTGGCTTTGGAAGGCGCCTTAAAACTAAAGGAAATCAGCTATATTCATGCAGAGGGTTATCCTGCAGCTGAAATGAAACATGGTCCCATTGCCCTTATTGATGAGCAAATGCCCGTTATTGTAATTGCAACGCGGAAAGGGCATTACGAAAAGGTTGTAAGCAACATCCAGGAAATCAAAACCAGAAAGGGAAAAATTATCGCCATTGTTACGGAAGGGGATGAACAGGTTAAGGAGTTGGCAGACCATGTCATTGAAGTACCCGAAACATTTGAGAGCCTTAGTCCATTACTAACTACTATTCCGCTGCAGCTTCTTTCCTATCACATTGCCGTAATGAGAGGGTGCAATGTAGACCAGCCAAGAAATTTAGCCAAATCGGTAACAGTGGAATAATAATCCATTCCTACCCAGTCTTATTCTTGATTATTCGGAACCTTCCGAGGAGGGTTTAACACTCTTATTCTGTTAGGCGAAAGTTCCTATATCCGTATTATTATTACGAATTAATGAATTTACCCCGCCCCCAATTATCAAATAATTACTATGCATGCATCATTTTAATTAATTTTTCAGGGTCGGTATAAAAAAATCGGTATCTTGGCGGTGACTTGGTAACTAACTAAAAATAATTAACTAATGAGAACAGTATTATTCTTATCCTTCTTTCTGTTGGGAATGGGTATCTATGCACAGACTGTTGTTAACGGGAATGTTTCGGATGAAAATGGAGATCCGGTGCCCGGGGCGAACATCGTCATTGTTGGTAAAACAATAGGTACTACGGCAGATTTTGATGGTAATTTTGTATTGGAAACCTCGGAAGTCCCCCCTTTTCAACTTAG
>CBDUAW010000024.1:0-13129 GCA_965365215.1 uncultured Eudoraea sp.
CACATATTTTCCAAAAGGTTTTCTGGAATTTCCTCCCGCGATCATTAAGTGTCCCACTGAATAATAACAAGGCTGGCGATCTACTACCTCCCAGGTTCCTACTTTCCATTTTACTACCTCTGAAGAGATAAAGAAAGTGGTATAGCCATTTCCGTCTGCATCAAATTCGGTATGCAACGGCCCCAATCCTGCCTGTTTTACGGTGCCAGCAAGGACATCTTCGAACTTCAAGATAGGGATCCCGTAGGCCTCTCCATCAAATTTTTCATTTTCAATGGCATCGATCATCTTTGTAAAAGAGTGTACCGTTAAATCTGCTGATAGCTTCCCATTACCCACAATATATTCTCCTGTGGGATCCACGTCACAACCATGAGGTGATTTTGGGGTTGGGAGCAAATAGGCCAATCCTGGTAATTCGGAAGCGTCCAGAACTCTTACCTCTTTTTTCATAGTAGAGGTAGCCGTATGGGTTTCATCACTATACACGTTATGAGCGTAATTAGCTGGCATGGTTTTAAACTTACCTTCCTTGATATACTCTTCCGCCTTTTTCCAATTGATGGCTGCGATAAAATCCTTATCGTTTTGTGAAGCATTCACCTCCATAAGGGTACTGGCTTCTTCTGAGTTATAGGTTGAGAAAAACATCCATCCATGCGATGCTCCTCTTCCGGGGTGTGCTAAATCATAATCAAAGCCTGGCATAAGAACCTGGAATGAAAGGTCCATCCCCCCATCTTCAGGATCAACGCTTATAAAAGTAAGCGAGCCTTTAAAATTTCCTTTGTATTCGGAAATTGGCATATCTCTCTGAGGAATAGGAACTGAAAACCTTGTTCCGGCAACCACGTACTCTGTATTCTCCGTAACAAAGGCAGAACTATGGTTACCTGCACTATTAGGGATCTCAATAATCTCAGTTGTTTCAAAAACACTTAAATCTACCTTGGCAATTCTGGGTGTATTATTCCCATTAACAAACACCCATCTACCATCTACTTCCCCATTGGTTTGAGAAATATCGGGATGGTGAAGATCATCCCATGGAATAAACCCGTAAGACGTATTGAGCATTGGCTTGGTCTCCTCGTTATACCCCCAGGCCTTCTCAGGATCCTGAGAGAAAACGGGAATTACCTTGAACAGACGTCCTGATGGCAGGCCGTAGACCGAAAGCTGGCCACTGAAACCACCAGAAATAAAAGCATAGAACTCATCGTGCTCACCTGGAGCCACATATACTTTCTCTGCGGCACTCGAAGCCAGAGCTCCATTTTTAGAGCTGTCTTGATTGTTGCAGCTATTTAAAATTATGGCACCTACAAAAAGGAAGGCCACTGCATAAATTGTTTTTTTCATTGTATCGATTTTAGTTTTTACTAGTTGTTATTCTTCAGGGGGAAGCATTACTTTATCAATGACATGTACTATCCCATTTCCTGCGGGAACGCTGGCAATAATTTTAGCACCCCCAACAAAAACATCCTCCCCTTTTACTTCTACCATAACATTTTGGTTATTGGCCTGTCCTAATTTTTTGAATTTTTTCAAAAACTCTTTGGAGTATTTCCCCGGGGTAACATGATACTTCAAAATATTAGCCAGGGCATTTTTATTTTCGGGTTTCAGCAAATTGCTAACGGTCCCTTCCGGAAGTGCATCGAATGCCTCATTCGTAGGGGCAAAAACCATCAAAGGTCCTGCATTAACAAGGGCATTTTCAAGTTCTGCTGCCTGTACCGCCGCAACAAGAGTGGTATGGCTCTCAGAACCAATTGCAATATCCAAGACATTTGGGGTAGATTCATCGTCTTTGATGAAGGCCTGTCCTGGTTTTTCGGTGACCTCATTTACTTCCGTTTCGGAAGTTGGAGCGGTTTTGTCAGAATTGTTTTTACAGCTAACCAAGAAGGCCCCGATCAAAACAATCCCAATTAACAAATTTTTTAAAATGGTGGTTGTTTTCATATACTAAAGTTTTATAAGGTTCTGAAATATTCCAGGACGGCTCGCGCCTGTTCTTCTGTGAGTCCCTGGTTGGCCATTGGAGATCCATTGAATTCAATAAGCAATTCCTTAGCCAGGGGATCTTCTTTTACCATTCCTTCAGGGTTTAACATCATGTTCATTACCCACTCAGGGCTCCTTCTTTCCAAGATTCCATTTGGTGCAGGCCCGATGAATTTTTTTCCTATCCTGTGGCAAGCCAAACATAACTGATCATATACTTCCTTTCCCTGGGCGGCCATCTCGGAATCGATCTCGGGATTCAAAGAAATAGAGGTGATAGGACCCACTCCTTTACTTTCAAGATCAATCCTTTCTGAGGCCTTAATACTGGATGTTTCAGCCTCCACGGGTTTTTCTGTGGGTGCCTTCTGCCGGTCAATACTGAAGCCATCTTTTTTTTCCTCCTTTCCGCCACAGGAAACCATTAACAAAGCGGCTGCTATAACGGTAATTTTGATTGGAATTTTCATGTATATTTTCTTTTATTTAGGAATCAAAAATAGCAGGCAGTATCATTAAAAAATATGATATAAATCATATTTAAGACAAAAATGTCTTTTTAGTTTGCGTGATGTAAATTCTAATTCTATTTCATGCTGAGTAATTCTTCAAAGTATGCTTTAAAGGCAGTGCTCTTTCTGGCCTTACACACCAATATTGACCAAAAAATGACGGTAAAGGAAATGAGTGGTCAGGTAACGGTACCAAAGGCATATCTTGCCAAGATTTTACAGGATCTGGCTAAGCGCAATTTAATATCCTCTACCCGCGGCCCAAAGGGGGGATTTTATTTGAGTGATCGCAACAAGAGTCAGCCATTATCCAGTATCATCTATGCTATTGAAGGACACAGATCTCTCAATTCCTGTCTTATAGGATTGGATTATTGTAATGAAGACAAACCCTGTCCCTTACACGATCTATTGAGTGCTTCTCGCGATCAAATTCTTAATGTTATTGAAACCGTATCAGTGGAGGCTTTTGCAGCTGATCTGGAAGCCCAGAAAACATTTTTATTATAAAAAAAGGGAAGCCTACCGGCCTCCCTTTAGTTTCCCTATTCAGGGTATAGCTAAGAAATTTTAAAGGTAATTACAGGAATCTTTGAATGATTGGCAATGTCCTCTCCAATACTGCCCATAAAGAAGTGAGAAAGTCCTTTCCTACCATGTGTAGGAATGCTGACCACGTCAGCGTTAATTCCCTCAGAAAAATTCAACACCCCTTTTTCAACACTGTAATCGTTGTATATATTCACTTTATGATCTACTCCCGCTTTTTCCAGAAATTTTGAGATTTTCTCATGAGCATCTTTTGTACTCAGGAAATTATCCCCGGGAGTATTGATATACACCATATGAAATTTGGCTTTTAACTTCTCTGCGAAATCCTTGGCTTTATGAAAAGCCCCGAGGCTTTCTTCTTTAAAGGCGCATGCAAAGACAAAATTATCAACCTTAAAATCTTCTAACTCATCTTTTATGACCAGGACGGGAATATCTGAATGGCGCACTACTTTTTCTGCATTGGAACCAACAAATATTTCTCTAAGCCCGTCACTGCCGTGTGAACCCATTACAATCATGTCTGCCCCATGGTTCTGGGCAACATCGTTTACCTCTCCAAACACCTTAAAATGCTTAATAATTGGAGTAATTTTTCTAACCCCTTTTAGATATGGCTTATCAAGAAATTCATTGATTCTTTTTTCAGCCAGCTTCAGCAAGAAAACCGTTTGCTCCGGATGAAACCCTTCAGAGGAAGAGATCATTGCTTCGTTGAGCTCCAGCATATGCAATGCGAGGATTTCAGCTTCGTGTTTTTTGGCAAGAGATGCTGCAACTTTTAGTGCGTATTCTGATTGCTCAGAAAAATCGATTGGGACAATTATTGTTTTCATGCTTCTACGTTTTAAGGTTAATATACCATATTTATATGGTCATTGAAAATAATTGAGTTTCAGGGGCCTTTCGCTGTAACAAAAGGTCGAATGCCATACAAATATTTCGAATAAACGGTTTGCCTTCTTCCATTACCCTTATTTCATCCGAATTAATTTCTAACAACCCATCAGATTCCATTTCTCTAAGTCTTCCCAAGCTAGTCTCCAATTCAGGGAATTGCATTTTTTCATTTTTCCAATTGGTTTGGAAGGTACACATCAGGTTTAATATATGCCTTCTAATAATCTGGTCTTCCGCGGTCAAAATATGTCCCCTGTAAATAGGAATAATATTATTGCTTACCAGATGTGCGTACTCCTCTACACTTTTAACATTTTGTGCAAAGCTATACCAGCTGTCACTAATACTAGAAACGCCTAAACCAACCATAAGTTGTGTTTTGGAGGTAGTATACCCCATAAAATTCCGGTGGAGGCTTCCATCTGCCATTGCTTTAAATAGACTGTCGCTTTTCAGGGCGAAATGATCCATCCCAATTTCTACATAGCCTGCCTCCAAGAACAGTTGCCGTCCCCATTCGTATTGTTGTCTCTTTTCCTCTGCAGTTGGAAGGTCCGATTTTTTGAATCCCCTTTGCCCATTCCCTTTCAGCCATGGCACATGTGCATAACTGTAAAATGCAAGTCGGTCAGGTTTTAAGGCCTTTGTCATTACCACTGTAGCCTCAATATGCGCCAGGGTTTGGTGTGGTAATCCGTAAATCAGGTCGTGACCAACGGATGTATATCCTATCTCCCTGGCCCATGCGGTTACTTTTTTTACATTGTCAAAAGGTTGCACTCTGTGAATGGTCTCCTGAACGTTTCTGTTATAATCCTGAATTCCAAAACTTACCCGTCGGAAACCTAGATCGTATAAAACTTCCAGGTGTTCTTTAGTGGTATTGTTGGGATGTCCTTCAAAACTGAATTCATAGTCGGCGGCTTTCTCCGCACTACGGAAGATTCCGTTAATCAGCATTTGTAAATGCTCCGGAGAGAAAAATGTGGGAGTACCGCCCCCCAAATGCAACTCCTTTATTACAGGTCTGCTTTTGAATAAATCGCAATAAAGTTTCCATTCTTTTAAGACCGAACGCACATAGGGAACTTCAACATCGTGCCTTTTCGTAATTCTTTTGTGGCACCCGCAAAAAGTACACATGGTTTCACAAAAAGGGAGATGTATGTACAAGCTTATACCCTCAGTGGTATTACTTTCATCAAAGCTGCGTTTTAAGGTAGCCTTCCAACTTTTCCCGGAAAAATTATCAAGATTCCAATAAGGCACCGTAGGATAACTGGTATATCGTGGTCCGGGAACATTGTATTTCTGCACTAAACTGGGCATATTCTATTGGTTTCTAACAAATCTACTCGCTTTAAGACCTGAAAAAAATGATAAAAATCAGTTTTAATTTAGACCTTAGCCGTAATGCCTTATAAATTAATATGTTAACCCTGGCCGCAACACCAGGAAGAATTGTAAAATTGAGGGCGATCACAATCCAAACCGGGATATACAGTCATTTAATATAAGTTGGGCACCTGGCGGGGTCAAAAAAGGAAAAACTTGCTTATTAACTGTTATTTTAATGCATAAAACTTATTTTTGCGGGCATAAATCAGCAATATGACCTTATTACTCATGGCTGCCGGAAAAGGCAGTAGATATGGAAAACTAAAGCAGTTTGACGGGCTGGGACCCCAGGAGGAATTCCTGATGGAGTTCAGTATATTCGATGCCCTGGAAAACGGTTTTGAGCATATCGTTATCATTACACAAAAAGACAATGTTTCTTTTCTAAGAGATTACCTCAGCCAACGTTTGCCCGAAGAGGTAAAGCTCGATGTTCTAGCACAGCAACTGACAGATTTGCCGGAGGGAATAGACTTCAAAGGGGAACGGGCAAAACCCTGGGGTACCGCTCATGCCGTATGGACAGCCAGAAATGTAATAAACGGACCTTTTGTAGTAATTAATGCGGACGACTATTACGGGAAGGAGGCCTATAAAAATGCTGCTGATTTCATCAGGACCCCGAGAGCAAGGGAGACTTTTGGTCTGGTAGCCTATACACTAAAAGATACGCTTTCCGAATATGGTTCTGTATCTCGCGGAGTATGTGAGCAGGAGGGTACGAAGTTGATATCAGTAGTTGAACGCACTAAAATTGAAAAGCAGGATAAGGGAATTGTAGATATCAATTCAGGATTAGAATTTACAGGGGAGGAATTGGTAAGCATGAATTTCTGGGTTTGCCAGCCTTCCATTTTCGGACAGATTGAAGACGATATAAGAAGCTTTATTGACACAGGGGAAAATCTTGAAACCGGGGAAGTATACCTGCCTTTTGTAATTCAAGCCATGCTTAAGGCCGGGAAAACAGAGGTAACTGTGATTCCTTCAGAAAGTCTTTGGTTTGGGGTTACATACAGGGACGACAAAGAGACGGCTATGGCCGCGCTGGAGCGCATGACGTTAGCCGGGCAATACCGCTCCCCTTTGTGGCCTGGCGTACTTTCATAACAGCCATATGGACAATTCGGACCTAAAAGAAATTCTGTCTGCTTTTTTGAAATCGTCCGAAAATCTGTCTGTTGCCAAAATATCCCAGGGATATATCAACGAAACCTACGTCATTTCCGAAAATGACGCTCCCAAATATGTCTTACAGAAAATAAATTCCATTGTTTTTCCTGATATAGGGGGGCTAATGGATAATTTAAGGAAGGCACTGCCCTATTTACATGCAGCAGATTATTCGGAAATCCCTTTGGTCTTCACCAAAGACAAAAAACCTTTCTATCAGGATGAGGATACAGCATGCTGGCGACTCATCGGTTTTGTCCCGGATAGTGTGGCCTATCTCAAATGCCAGAACAGAAAACAGGCCTCAGAAGCTGGCCGGATATTAGGACGTTTCCACCAGTTATTATTACCGGCTAAGCTTGAGGACTTTAGAGAAACGCTTCCCGGGTTCCACAATCTGGAACTAAGACGTACCCAATTTGAGAATGCCGTAGATAAGGCATCAGATTCCAGAAGGAAGATGGCCAAGGAAGCTATCATTTTTGTAAGGAATTTTTTATCCGATATAGGAGATCAGGATTACAGTAGGCTCCCTTTACGTTTATGCCATAACGATACCAAATTCAGCAACATTCTTTTTTCAAAAAAAACCGGAAAAGCTTTATGCCTGGTAGATCTGGACACCATAATGCCCGGCTATTTTCATTATGATTTTGGGGACGCCATCCGAACTGTAGTAAACACGGCCGAAGAGGAAGAAAAAGACCACAGTAAAATTACCTTCCGGCTCCCGTGGTTTGATGCCTTTTTGGAAGGAATGAGGCCTTATTTGGATCATTTGACACAACGGGAAAAACAACTATTACCTTTTGGGGTAGTATTAATGCCACTGCTTCATGGCTTAAGGGCCCTAACAGATTTTCTTGAGAATGACCGCCATTACCGTGTTTCTTATGCTGAACAAAATCTTGACAGGTGTAAGAACTTGTTCCAATTTGTGGTATTAGCAAATTCAAACAAAGAAGCGATGGCTAATTCTGTTGAGGCTCTTTTATCCTAACTAAGATCAAAAGTTATAATTATTTAAAAGCTTGATGACCGGTAATATCAGCACCCGTGATTAAAAGGTGAATGTCGTGCGTTCCTTCATAGGTAATGACCGATTCCAGGTTCATCATATGCCGCATAATGCTATATTCTCCGGTAATACCCATACCGCCTAAAACCTGTCGTGCCTCCCTTGCAATATTAATAGCCATGTCAACATTGTTTCTCTTGGCCATAGAAATCTGGGCAGTAGTAGCCTTCCCTTCATTCTTTAGTTGCCCTAAGCGGAACGCCAGTAACTGTGCCTTGGTTATTTCTGTGATCATTTCTGCCAGTTTTTTCTGTTGTAACTGGGTAGCAGCTATAGGTTTTCCAAATTGAATTCGTTCCTTGGCGTAACGCAAGGCTGTATCATAGCAATCCATAGCCCCACCAATGGCGCCCCAGGCAATACCATACCTTGCGGAGTCCAAACACCCCAGGGGGGCCCCAAGACCGTTTTTACCCGGTAACAGATTTTCCTTTGGAACCTTTACATTATCAAAGATAAGTTCCCCGGTTGCTGAAGCTCGTAATGACCATTTGTTATGTGTCTCAGGGGTTGAAAAGCCCTCCATTCCACGCTCAATAATAAGCCCATGGATGCGTCCTTCTTCATTTTTTGCCCAGACTATGGCAATGTCGGCAAAGGGAGAGTTGGAAATCCAGAGCTTTGCCCCGTTTAGAAGGTAATGGTCCCCTTTATCCTTAAAATTCGTTACCATCCCCCCGGGATTGGAACCATGGTCTGGTTCAGTTAATCCAAAACAACCCATCCATTCACCTGTGGCCAGCTTGGGAAGATATTTCTTTCGCTGTTCTTCGGTTCCATAGGCAAAGATTGGGTACATCACAAGGGAAGACTGCACGGAAGCGGTAGATCTAACACCGCTATCCCCTCTTTCAATCTCCTGCATTATGATACCATAACTTATCTGATCCAGGCCAGCTCCTCCGTATTCCATAGGTATATAGGGCCCAAAAGCACCTATTTCAGCAAGTCCGCTAATAATCTGTTTGGGGAACTCTGCCTTCTGGGCATACTCCTCAATAATGGGTGAAACATCTCGTTTTACCCACGAACGGGCTGCATCTCTAATAAGTTTGTGCTCCTCGGTTAAAAGGTCGTCTAAATTATAATAGTCGGGCGCTTCGAATAAGTCGGGCTTCATACAACAAATTTTGCACAAAGGTACTTAATGCTACAGAATCAACCAATGAACCAAGGCTACAAATTAGGACGTAAAAATACCTGCAGAGGGCTTATTCAGGCATTGAGGAATTGGGACAGCAATTGGTGGAAGTGATGCACCCCTTTCTCCCTTTTGGGGGAGAATCTGCCATTTTTATAAAATCTGGATTTAATCCCTTTTTGAACTCCTTCCACTACTTCTTCATCCTCCATTTCTACCTTATCTAGCCCGGAACCTGCGCCTTTTCCCAATTTATCATGATCAAAAACGTAACTCTGGAACTTAACCCTGGTACGGTTTATTCCTAACGGCTCAACAATATTTACCGAAAGCCCCCATGGATAAAAATTAAACATCATATTTGGAAAAACCCAGAAGTAATAAGCTGCTATTTTCTTGCCAGCATCCATATGATCTGCCGGAAAATCAAAAATTTCTTCGGTCCCTTCCGCATAACCGATCTGAAGGTTAAGATAGGGATAGATCACTGTTTCGTAGTTACTATAATCCAATACTTCGTTGAGATCTTCATGTACAAAAGGGATATGGAAACCTTCCAGGTAATTGTCACAATAAAGAGCCCAATGAGCATTGATATGGTAGTCCATATTTCGGGAAGGATCAGCCCTGAATTCTTCTATAGGCATAAATCCTATCCGCTTATTCATGGTATCTATCACTTCCTGAAAATCAAAGGCCGGTTTTAAGGCGGTAAATAGAAATTGACCCCAATGGTGTAATGGAAGCTGATGCAGGTGATCACATGGCCTGGGAAAATCTTCAGCTTCCCGAAATTCGGGCATATGCTCAAATTGTCCCTCAAGTGAGAATCGCCTACCATGATATCCGCAAACCAACTTTTTAAGCTTCCCGGGTTCGTTTACCACCAAATTTCCCCTATGGGTACAAACGTTGCTCAGACAGAAAATTTTGTTTTCCTTATTCCTGGTTAGTAGCAAGGGTTCGTCAAGATTACCCTCCATCAGAACAAATGGATATGTATTCTGTTCCTTATCCGGAAAATGCCCCTCGCCCAGCCACTGCCAGGTGGTTCCAAAAACCTTCTCCCTGAGGTCATCGAATACGGCCTGATCCCGATAAAAGTGCGCGGGCAGGGTTTCGGACTTTGCTATATTGGGATTTATATGAAATTTACTTTTCAAAGTAGGTTTTATTTGTACATTTAAAAGTATATAATTCTTTTCGATAAATCATTCTTACTTGAAACAAACCAAGGATTACAAAAAGCTCGGGATATGGATGAGCATCTCCCTGGTGATTGGGAATATGATTGGTGCAGGGATCTTTATGATGCCATCCGCCCTTGCCAGTTACGGAGGAATTAGTATTGCCGGCTGGCTGGTTTCTTCCCTGGGGGCCTTATTGCTTGCCAAGGTCTTCAGTAAGTTGAGTGTTATGGTGAAAGGAAAGACCGGCGGTCCCTATGCTTTTGCAAAATTAGGTTTTGGGGATTATGTAGGGTTCCTTGTAGCCTGGGGTTATTGGATTTCCACCTGGGTGGCCAATGCCGCAATCGCCATTGCTTTTGTAAGTGCCTTGAGTGTGCTCTTCCCCATCCTGGAGGAAAGCCGGATTGCAGCTGTGGTTTTAGGCCTGGGTGCCATTTGGCTATTGACCTGGTACAACTCCAGGGGAGTCCTGGATTCAGGGAAAATGCAATTAGTCACCACCCTATTAAAACTGTTGCCCATATTAGTCATTATAGCGGGAGGGTTCTTCTTCTTTGATGCCGACAACTTCGTTCCATTCAATGCCAGTGATGAATCAACACTGGGAGCCATTGCCATTACGGGTACCTTAACGCTCTATGCTTTTGTGGGCTTTGAAAGTGCTACCGTTCCTGCAGATAATGTGCAGGATCCGGAAAAAACCATCCCCAAAGCTACCATGATCGGAACGGCCATTACAACCTTAATCTATATCCTTAGCACGGTGGTAGTTATGGGAATGATTCCTATGAAGGAATTGGCAACCTCTCCTGCTCCCTTTGCGGATGCGATGCGAATCATGAGTGGAGAAATAGGTGAGGAGATTGTGGCTTTGGGTGCTGCCATTGCTGCCTTTGGGGCATTAAACGGCTGGATCCTTATCCAAAGTCAGATTGCCCGTGCCACGGCCATTGACAAAATGTTCCCAAAGATCTTTAAAAAGGAAAATAAAAAGGGGGTCCCTATCTGGAGTCTTATAATCGGGAGGATTTTAAGTTGGGCCATTATGCGGATGAATTATTCGGACGGCCTTGTTGAGCAGTTTAAATTTATGATACTGCTTTCTACCCTTTGTTGTCTTGTTCCTTACATTTTCTCTGCAGCCGCCTATGTTAGCATTTCCCTGCAGCGCCACCAGGAGCATGCCTCCAAAACTACCATATTTGTGCTGGGGAGTCTTACCTTTTTTTATTCGCTTTGGGCCGTATTCGGAGCAGGAGAAGAGGCGGTTTTTTGGGGATTTATATTATTACTCCTGGGTACTCCTTTATATGTATGGATTAAGTGGAAAAATCAAAACGACCTGTGAAAGAAAAGCCTGTTCTAACCGCTCATTCCGAATACCTTCCCATAGATTCGATGCTTATCAGGCCTTTAAGCAATGCCTTTATCAGTAGTCCTCGTATTGCAATGCAGTGGGAAGGCCTGAATTTTCTTTCTCAACCAGTATTTGAAAAAGCAAAAGAAGAGTATACTATCTTCCAAAGGATACTCTCTAACAATTGTTCTTCCTTAGTCTCGTTGCCAAAGGATGAAACGCTCTCCCTCGATGCCATATATTGCAGGGATGCCAGCATTGCTACGGATTTTGGAATGATCCTTTGCAATATGGGGAAAACGCAGCGCCATGGGGAACCGGAATCTCTCAAAAAAATATATATGGAATTGGGAATTCCCGTACTAGGAAGTATACAGGCACCCGGTACCCTGGAGGGTGGGGATGTTGCGTGGCTAGATCATAATACTCTTGCCGTGGGACACAGCTACAGGACTAATTCGGAAGGTATCAGACAGTTAACACAACTCCTGAAACCCTTCGGGGTTGAAGTACTTATTGTGGACCTCCCCCATTACAAAGGCCAATCGGATGTTTTTCACCTAATGTCTATTTTGAGTCCGGTAGACCAGGATCTGCTAGTGGTATATTCTCCATTGATGCCCATAGGATTCAGGGACAGCTTGGTCCAAAGAGGCTTTACCCTGGTGGAAGTCCCGGAAGAGGAGTTCGATTCCTTGGGGTGTAACGTCCTTGCCCTGGGCCCAAGAAAATGTCTTATGGTCCGGGGAAATCCGGTAACTGAAGAGCGATTGCTATCGGCCGGATGTGAAGTGTTAATTTATACCGGGGAGGAGATCAGCATCAAGGGCGGTGGAGGGCCCACTTGTCTCACGCGTCCTCTATACAGGATTTCCAAAACTACATCTTAAGATAAAAGTCCTTGGTTAAACCAATGTATTCAGAAGTATATTTTTGTCGGGCAATCTCAATAGTCAATTCCTCAAAAATGGTTTTGGTTTTATCGCGTTGAAACTCCATAAGGCTCCTTTTCACTTCGGCCTCAGGGTTCCCTTTTACGTGCAATATTCGAGCTGCATACAGGCCGTACTTTGCAGCTTCACGGATCAGCATTGTTTCCTCTTTAAAGGGGACGATTAGGACAAATTTCCCGGCGCGACTCAGTAATTTCCGAACCGCCCCTAATAAATCCTGGAAGGGGAGCGAGAGGTTCTGTCTGGCCATATCCCTGGCCAGGTCTGCACTTGGTGAATTCTCAGCATAATAAGGAGGGTTACTCACTATGAGTTGGTACTGATCATCTATTTCACCGGCAAATTCCTGGAGGGAAGCGTGGTAGCAAAATAGCCGGTCTCCCCAGGGAGAGGATTCAAAGTTAGCAACACACTGTTCAAAGGCCGAAACTTCCAATTCCACTGCATCAATAATTTCGGCATCGCAGCGTTGGGCAAGCATAAGAGCAATAAGTCCGGTACCTGCGCCAATATCAAGTATCGCATTGGGCCGGTGAGCCACAGAGGCCCAGGCACCCAGTAAGACCCCATCTGTTCCCACTTTCATGGCAGCCCGGTCCTGGTAAATTGTAAATTGTTTGAATTCAAAAGGCTTGGACAAAGTAGCGTTGTATTAATCAGGTTGAACGGTTCCAGGAGGCCTTGTTTCACTGCCTTCTATTCCAAGTAAAGCATCCCCAAGTTTCCCTCTTATAGAATCTGCGAGTACATTCATTTTCTCTACAACTTCCGGATATTGTTTGGCCACATCCTGTTTCTCTTCCCGATCTGTTTCCAAATTGTACAGTTCTATACCTGGAAGGTCAATATAGCTGTAGTTTCC
>CBDUAW010000025.1:0-13018 GCA_965365215.1 uncultured Eudoraea sp.
CATTGAATCTGCCGTGAACGGAATCATACTTTAATAAATATGCAAGGTGATTTACATCCAATAAATCATTTATTGCTACAACTTCTATATTATCTCTTTCGAAAGAAGCTCTGAAGACCAATCTTCCAATTCTTCCAAATCCGTTAATTCCGATTTTCACTTTTGACATGTTCTATGTTTTTAATTAATTACTATATAGTCATTATATCTGATACCCTGATAAGTTCCTTATCAATTTTAGTATGGCCCTTAATGGCCTCACTAACAGGGGTAAGGATAATATCATTGTCGCGGATACCTGCCATTAAACCACTTTTACCGTCTAAAAGCGCCTCAACGGCCTTCACTCCCATCCTGCTCGCCAAAACCCTGTCAAAGCAAGTTGGAGCACCGCCACGTTGCATATGGCCCAATACACACACCCTTACGTCATAGACAGGTAAATTTTGCTCAACATACTCCTTGAGTTCATACACATTTTTCCCGGTGGTCCTGTCTCCTTCTGCCACCACCACAATACTGGAAGATTTTCCCCTTGCTTTACTGCGTTTCAGGGAATCCAACAAACGGTCTAATCCCAGGTCTTCTTCCGGAATCAAAATTTCTTCCGCCCCGGCACCTACGCCTGCATTGAGTGCAATATGACCAACATCTCGTCCCATTACTTCCACAAAAAATAACCTGTGGTGAGAACTAGCCGTATCCCGGATCTTATCAATAGCTTCAACAACGGTATTTAAGGCCGTATCAAATCCCAGGGTATACCGTGTTCCAAAAATGTCATTGTCTATGGTCCCTGGTATCCCGATATACGGTACATTGTGCTCCTTGTGAAAAATCTCGGCTCCGGAAAGACTTCCATCACCGCCAATTACAACCAGGGCATCTACTTCAGCAGACTTTAATTGCTCATATGCCTTATTCCTTCCCTCTTCCGTTCGGAATTCCGGACAACGGGCCGACTTCAAAAAAGTACCCCCCTTGTTAATTATGTTGTTTACGCTCCTTGCATTTAAGGGAACAAAATCCCCATCGATCATTCCTTCATATCCGCGATAGATTCCCATACAATCTACCTCTACAAATGCGCAAGTTCTGACTACCGCTCGTATGGCGGCATTCATCCCCGGAGAATCCCCGCCAGAAGTAAAAACAGCTATCTTTTTAATACTTGTACCCATTGGAAAAATTAGAATTGCAAAGCTAGCAAACTTAAGGCAAAAAATGAATTTGTGCCCCTATTATTTAAGCATATTGACAGCTGAAAACGTTTTCGTAATGAAAAAAGTTTTAATTGTTGTTTTTTTTACTCTAAAACCCATCTGATCCCAAATAAAAAAGGCGAGATATTCAGGGGGTTTCTGCCTTCCCTGCCAGGAAATCACCTGCTAATCATTGGTCATAATAAAGAGCGGTAGCATTTCAAAGTTCTTATAATATGGGTGCAGTTTATCCCTATTGTAGTATTTATCAACATTGACGAATTTTTTGGTCTCCGTTACTACCTCTATGGGGACATGATCATAACGACCGTTCTTAAGCACAACCATGCGTCCGTCAATACCGCTCAGGATAAGGTCCAGCGCTAGGTTCCCGTAGGCGGTGGGTACAACAGAGTCTATAAAATCAGGATCACCACAACGTACCAGGTATCCCAATTTCTGATTAATTACATTAACCGTTTTCCCATTATTGAATTTTGGAGAGACCCTTTTGAGGGCCAGGGAGACCTCATCTCCAATTCCCCCTAATTTAGCATGGCCGAAAGCATCTTTCTCCATACCTTCAAATTTCATTTCCCCACCTTCAAAAGTTGCGCCTTCCGAGACCAGGACAATTGAGTAATTACTCGGGTTGTTATTGCGGTCTTCGGTCAGCAAATCTGCCAGGAGGTCTATATTGAAAGGAACTTCCGGGATAAGACAGCGGTGTGCCGCTCCGGCAAGGGTAGGCAACATGGCGGTGAAGCCGGCGTACCTTCCGAAGACTTCCAATACCAGAAAACGTTCATGCGAGCCTGCAGCGGTCCTGAGGCTGTTTGTAAGACTAATGGTTCTGGTAACACAGGTACTGAAACCTATACAATAATCCGTTCCCGGGACATCGTTGTCCATAGTCTTTGGAATAGCCATCACTTTCAGGCCATTTTTAAAAAGATGAACCCCATAGCTCAGGGTGTCGTCGCCCCCTATAGGAATAAGCATATCTACACCAAGCCACTCCAGGTTCTTCAATACTTCAGGAGTAAGGTCGTTCATCTTATCGCTATAGCTGTCTTTAAGATGTGCCGGAACCATGTCTTTAGCCACATGACTGGGCCTTGTCCTGGACGTATGAAGAAAGGTCCCTCCGGTTCTGGCTGCTTTATTAACCACAGCCTGAGATAACTCAGTATAGTTATTGCTATTGTCGAATTTTTTATCCCTGACAATATCGATCAAACCTGCCCAACCGCGTTTGAAACCAATTACCCTATATCCTTCGCGTATAGCCCGGAAAGTAACCGCTCTGATTGCCGGGTTGAGGCCCGGAACATCGCCGCCGCCGGTTAAAATCCCGATTGTACCCTTAATTTTATTTACGTTAGCCATAATGCAAAATACTTTATTGATTCACAAAAAAAACCTTGCGAAAACAAGGTTCAGTAATGTAAGAAATTAACGGGAGAAAAAAGCTGATTTTTGTCAAAAAAAGCGGGTAATAATGACAAAAAAAGGGCTTTTCGCCGTATCTTTATTTATTCATTGAAAACTTCACCACCATGCCTATCAATATTGAAAAACTTCTAGGAAAAGAGACCGAATATTTACTCGGTCACGATTGCAAAACCATCAGCAAAAATCAACTCCATTTGCCAGGGCCAGACTTTGTTGAGAGGGTTGTTAGCCCGTCAGACAGAAGCCCGGTTGTAATGAGGAATATGCAGGCCCTTTTTAATTCGGGACGAATGGGAGGAACGGGCTATGTTTCCATACTACCTGTAGATCAGGGTATTGAACATACGGCAGGGGCATCATTTGCTCCCAATCCCATTTATTTTGACCCGGAAAAAATAGTAGAACTCGCTATTGAAGGAGGATGTAATGCGGTTGCTTCCACTTTAGGCGTTCTGGGATCCGTTTCCCGTAAATACGCACATAAGATCCCGTTCCTGCTGAAACTTAACCACAACGAACTGCTAACCTATCCGAACAAGTTCGATCAGATCATGTTTGCCAGTATTGATCAGGCTTTTGAAATGGGATGTGTTGCAGTAGGCGCCACAATTTACTACGGCTCCCCGGAGAGCAGCAGACAAATACAGGAAGTTACAGAAGCATTTGAATACGCACATGAGCTGGGAATGGTTACAGTGCTTTGGGCCTATCTTCGCAATTCCGGCTTCAAAAAAGACGGAAAGGATTATCATGTATCTGCCGACGTTACCGGACAAGCCAACCATTTGGCAGCTACCATACAGGCCGATATAGTAAAACAAAAACAGGCCGAAAACAATGGCGGATTCAAGGCCATTAATTTTGCAAAAACACATGAGAAGGTATATTCAGACTTAACTTCTGAGCATCCTATAGATCTTACACGATACCAGGTGGCCAACTGTCTTATGGGAAGGGCAGGTTTAATAAATTCGGGTGGCTCATCTGGGGATAATGATCTTGCCCAGGCCGTAAAGACCGCCGTGATTAATAAACGTGCCGGTGGTATGGGGCTTATCTCTGGCCGGAAAGCATTTCAAAAACCCATGAAGGAAGGGGTTGCTCTTTTGAATGCTATTCAAGACGTTTATCTGGACAAAAAGGTTACTATCGCTTAATTATATGTGTTAAGTACTAAAAAAGGTCCCGCAAAACGGGGCCTTTTTTTACAGCCGACTTTTAGGAGGCCTTGTTTTAGGCACAAATTTGATAAGGCTGTCTTTCCCCATAACCTGAGCTTTGGGATCCTCTAAGGGTTTTTCATCTTCAAGGATTTCTTTTTTACCAAAAATCTTATCCAAGAGCTCGTTAAAGGTGTTGAAGTCAACTTCATAGGAAAGCCCAACGCCCTGGGTATACCCAACCCTGTCTGCAAGAAACTGCCTGATTTCATTCTCTCTGTTGAAAATATTAAGCCGTAAGGTTCCTTCTTCGTTCAGAAGTACCTGCACCTCAGCATCTCCGGCAACTACTGTTTCACTCACTCCTCCTACAGGAACTCCAAAGCGTCCATTAAACAGCACCCTGTCGCTTATCTGGGTAGAGACGGTTACCCCTATTCTATTTTCTGTTTGGATGTCATTAGGATCCAGATATCCCTGTTCATAAGAAACACCAAGGTTTAATTTGTCGTTTCCTCCTCCTAATACCTGGTTAATAAGCCCTGAGGCGGTCTGAATGAGGTTTCCGGTTACGGCTTGCTGGTTTATGCCGCTTTCGTCGTTGACAAAGGTTCCCTGTGCTAACAGGAAAAAGGCATTTCTTTCTTCCACCGTTGGATCCTGGAGACGGTATTCCAATTCCGATTTCACAATAGAACTTGTTCCGGGAAACTCAATATTAAAATCTATGGTGGGCCTTTCTAACTCATCGGTTAATTTTACAACCACATCTGTAGGGATACGGCGGGTGTATCCGGCATTGTCCAAAAGTGGTGCCGGATTAGCATTAAGGGAGTAAACAGCCTCCATATTCAACTGGGCTTCCAGGGGTTCGCCTTCCCAAACAATACTGCTTCCAGGGTTAACTGTAAAGGTCTTGTCTATAACGCCCCCGAATCTGTAATTATATTCTCCGGTTACTACCACAAAATCTCCGAACATATTAAACTTCCCATTGGTGTTGATCTCGATTAGTAAAAGTCCTTCTCCAGTTCCTTTTAGGGAGCTGCCGGTTTTTTGATCAATTACAATTTCTACCTCGGCGTCCGGGGTAACATTGAGGTCGAACCTCATTTCCAGGCCTTCATAATCGCGCAGGGTCCTTTCTACTTCCAGGGTTTGGGTGCGGTCCTTTTCAATAAAATTGATAAAGGAATAGTCCCCAACAGAGGTAACATCACTGATAGGAATCTTCAGGGAACTACCCCTGGCAGTAGAACCATCAAAAGTGATGGTCAGTTCCCTTGTAGGTCCGTAAATCCTCCCGGTTCCATTAACAAAGCCCGTACCGTAATAAAGGATTTCTTCTTCAAATTCGGTGTTCAGGATAAGAAAACGGTTGTTATTGGTGTCCACATTGAGATCCAGGGTCCAGTCCTGAAACAAATTGTGTGTTATGGTACCATCCAAAGTAGCACGACTGTCCATTGCAATGTCGCGCAGTCTGATATTTTGAAAATCAAATGTCTGGTTGAACAACTGAACTGTTGCATTATTGTCAAAGGCGTAATCCAAATTTAAATACGGGATGGCCAGGCCTGCGTTGTCTAATGTCAACAAGCCCTGCATATCTGGATTTCGAAGGTCACCGCTAATGCTGGCACTGCCATTAAGTTGTCCCCGGATATTGGTTATAACACCCTCTCCAAGGGGGCTGAAGGGTTCCAGATCAAAATCACTAAAGGTTGCCACAAGTTCTGCTTTGGGCACAGGATCTTCATTCAGTACCTTCCCGTCTACCCTGAATTTTTCCAAACCATTTTCTGTGATTTGCGAATAAACATCAAATTCAGATAAGTTCCTGTTTCCAATGATCCCAATATTCAGGAATCCCAGATCTATACCGTTCACACCAAAATCAGAGATATCCAAATTACAGATGGGGAGGTAAACATTGTCTTTTTGAAGTAGATTGAGGGTCCCATTAACCTCTCCCGCCAATTTCAGGCTATCTATAGCAGGCGTGATTTTATTCAGGGAGACCAATTTAAATTGTAGTTCCAGATCCTTAAAAGTAGAATCTGCCAGTTGCCCTCTGAGCCTTATCTGTTCTCTGTTATCATTATTCATAACAATCTCTTCTATGGTAATGCTATCGAGACTGCTGTTCACTATTACCTTGTTCTTGCTATTGCCTTCCCGGTTTAACACCCAGGTATTGCCCTTAAAGCTGATGTCCGATTTTTTAAGGCCTATTACAGATTTGTTATCCTCGTTGAACGTATGGTAGAAATTGAGATTGTAACTGTCATTGTATTCACTGCCCCCTTTAAACTCCGTACGGAAGAACAAGGTGTCTGTAAGAGTGGTATTAATCAGATTGAAATCCTTCAGATCGTAGTAAAGGGTAGAGACATCATCTACAGAAACAAAGGTGTTAAAGAGTGGGTTTTTGTTATCAATTTTTATGTCAATGTTGTCTAGTACATTGTCAAAGGCAGAGATATTTGGTGATTTGAAGGTAAGCTTGAAATCCCCTTCGTCTGCAACTATATTCCCGCGGATAAAGGTATTAGGGCCAAAATCGATCTCTGGAAAGAATACATCCACGATCTTATTGTAAATCTTAAAGTTAAAGGCAAGGTTCTGACCTTCGGTTATCTCGTAGGGCTTATAATTTGTATAAATACTCCCTATGGAATTGCGCACCAGTTTCCCCAATTCTCTCGTTTTAAAATTACCGCGCATATATCCGGTTATTATATCGGGGGAGTTTATTTCTATAGAGCGGGTAGAATCATTCTCAAAAGAGGAAAGCACTTCGAAATCCTCGAAGTAATAAACATCATTAACATTCTGATAGTTCGTCTCGGTGAAGTTTATGACTCCCACCACATTATCCAGATTACTGCCCCTAATGTCCATATTTACAATTCCTTTAAAAATGGACACACTGTCTTTAATGAAGTTTAGCTTTTTAAAATCGGCATAGTCTACTGAAGCGGTGAAGTTAAACTGGTTCTGCTGACTGCCGAAGTCTGCAAGTCCTTTAAAATTGAATTTAAAATTTTCATCCTTACTGGTGAGGAAACCGTCGAACAATTGGTCTTTTAGCACCCCTGATACCTTTACGTCCTGGTATTTATATCCGTTATAGGTAAGGTTATATATTTCTCCAATTACCTCGGTGTTCAGGGTCTTTCTGATAAACCCTTTCCCCTCTACGTTAAAATCTAAAGTGGTAAGGCCTAATTGACTATCTCCAACAAATTTCCCAAGGTCAAAATCGATAAGAGAAACAAATCCGGTGTAATTGGCGGCATCCATATTGTCTATTTCCGTCAGGTCAAGATCTGCATAAGTGCTGCCAATTGCAGTATTCAGGTTTATTCTGGCCTCTACCGAACTTTCGGTCACAATAGCGTCTCCTCTCACCGTAAATTGCCCCAGCCTATTGAAGGTAGATGGCAGGGATTTCCCAAGGATATCTGGCATAAGGGAACGCAACTGGTAGTAACTGGTGGTGATATTCCTTATTTCCGCATTGAGCAGAAAAGGGAGTTCCCTGCTAAACAAATTGACAAAGTTAAAGTTGCCCCTTACCCCGGTATTGTCGGTTTGCAGAAACATGTTTTCCATCCTTATGGCATTGAGGGTTCCCTTTAGATCTGTAGAAAAACTAACCACTTTTCCCTGCCCAAAGCCATCGTATAATTCATTCACCTCATCGAGCGATACCTCCGAATCCCGGAATTGTGCTTCCACATTTACCTTGTTCACGAAATCTGCCAAGTCTTCCCTTTGGTAGTTAAAGATTACATCCCCAGCTATGTCAGACCCGGGAGTTCGAGACCTCAAAGAATCAAAACGCATCTGTTCCCTGGTGTATAAAAATTCTGTTGCCAGGTTTTCAATTGGAATTCCCAGATTACTATTCAGTGCAAGCGACTCTATATCTGCCGACACATCAGGGCCTAAGATTAAGAAGTCTGATGCTGTGATATTGAGTTCTTTAAAATCCAGAATTTCAGGGCGCTCTAAATTTTCATCTATCAACTGAAATCTACTATTCGAAATTTCCACATCAGCGGAAGACAATAAGAAAGGCTCCGAACCGGGAGCCCTCGGTTGGTTATCGTCCAGCTTTTCCACAAAGATCCCCAGGTTGCTGTCTCCCGCACCCTCATAAGTTTTGTGCTTGAAATTTAATTGATCAATCTCGATATCCCCAAATTCCAATTTGCCATTCACTAAATTGCGTACACTGAGAATTGAGGTAGTAAGCTCGTTAATATAAAACAGCGTATCCTTCTCATAATCTTCAACATAGACTCCTCTAAGTGAAGTATTCCAGGAAATTAGTGATACCCTGAGGCGATCTATATTGATGTTGGTCCCGTAGGTCTCATTCAGTTCATTTGTGGCATAGGTTGCCAATCTTGTCTGAACAGGGGGAAGAGAGAAAATAATAGTACTAAAAACGCACAGTAAAAGAATTACCAGGAGTGTTCTAACTAATATTTTCCTCAGTTTTTTGATAGGGCTATATGTTTTACCTTTGTGCTACCAAATTTTGTTCCAAAATGACTAAAAAACAACACATTTATATCCTTGCCATAGAATCTTCCTGTGACGATACTTCAGCTGCTGTACTGCATAACGATAAAGTACTTAGCAACGTTGTGGCAACACAAAAGATTCACGAAGAATACGGGGGTGTTGTTCCGGAACTTGCCTCCAGAGCCCATCAGCAAAATATAGTGCCAGTGGTACACCAGGCCTTAGCTAAGGCAAATATCGACAAAAAACTACTATCTGCCATAGCATTTACCCGTGGACCAGGACTATTAGGATCGTTATTGGTGGGGACCTCCTTCGCAAAATCACTTGCTCTTGGTTTGGGCATTCCTCTTTTAGAAGTAAATCACATGCAGGCCCATATCCTGGCTCATTTTATAAGGGATACAGACGCTAAGATACCCGGGTTCCCCTTTCTGGCCCTGACCATAAGCGGTGGGCACACACAAATAGTACTGGTAGAAGACCACTTTAAAATGACAGTTTTAGGAGAAACCCTGGATGATGCTGTAGGTGAAGCCTTTGACAAGAGCGCTAAACTTCTTGGCTTGCCTTATCCCGGCGGACCCCTGGTAGACAAGTACAGCAAGGAAGGTAACCCCAAGGCGTTTCCCTTTCCCAAACCCAAAGTTGGCGGCCTTGATTTTAGTTTCAGCGGACTTAAAACCAGTATTTTGTATTTCCTACAAAGAGAAACCAAAAACAATGAACATTTTATTAAGGACAACCTGAACGACATTTGCGCGTCCATTCAGTATACTATCATTGAAATATTGATGGATAAACTAAAGAAAGCGGTTAAAGAAACAGGAATCACTAAGGTAGCCATTGGAGGCGGGGTTTCTGCCAACTCCGGGATAAGAAAAGCATTGGAAGAAGCCGAGCGTTCTTTGGGATGGACAACCTTTATCCCTAAATTTGAGTATTGCACAGATAATGCAGCAATGATTGGAATAGTGGGTTATCTTAAGTATTTACAGGGAGATTTCAGCTCTTCAGAAATAGCAGCCAAAGCACGATACAAAATCGCCTGATTTATTGACTCAGGCCTTAAAATTAAAACAGGAAATGCCATACCAGGAAGAATTAGCAAATAGAATTCGTAATGCTTTCCGTATTTTCCCTTCTGAAATCCATGATGCAATCCAGGAGAAAAAAATGTTTGGTGGCGTAGCCTTTCTTTACAAGGGAAAGATGACTGTGGGCGTTGCCGGAGATGATCTGATGGTAAGAGTTCCTGCAGAAAAAATGGCTGCTTCCCTGGAACAAGATTCGGTTCGTCCAATGGACTTTACCAACAGACCTATGAAGGAATTTGTTTTTGTATCTGAGAAAGGCTATGAAAGTGAAGAACAACTGCAACATTGGTTGGAACTGGGAGTTTCTCATGCACAACAGAAATTAAATGAACTTTAAATACACCTAATGCAATTATTCTATACACCAAAATTAGATAAGAGCGTATCACAATTTACCCTGAGTGAAGAAGAAAGCCGTCATTTGACTAAAGTTTTGCGAAAGAAGGAGGGCGATGAGATATATACCACCAATGGCAAAGGTTACATCTTTACTGCAAAGATTATAACTGCAGATATCAAGGCTTGTAAAGCACAGGTAATCTCAGTGGATAAAAAGCTCCAGAAAATGCACTGGCTTCATATGGTTGTGGCCCCTACCAAAAATATTGATCGTTTTGAATGGTTCCTGGAAAAAGTAACCGAAATTGGGGTTAATGAAATAACCCCGATTATTTGTGAACGTTCTGAACGAAAAGTCCTAAAACCTGAAAGACTGAATAAAATTTTACAGGCCGCAATGAAGCAATCATTGCGGGCTTATTTACCAAAGTTGAACAAAGCGGTGACATTTTCAGAGTTTATGGAAAAAGATCATCAGGGCCTCCTTTTTATCGCACATTGCCAGGAAGGCGAGAAAATGGAACTTAAAAGACGTGTGGCAGCAGATAAAGACATAACTATTATGATAGGTCCTGAAGGTGATTTTTCTGATGCAGAGATCGACATGGCTTATGAGAAAGGATTTTATCCTGTTTCCCTTGGCGAATACAGGCTCAGAACAGAAACGGCTGCCATTGTAGCTTGTACCACCGTAATAACTATTAACAATGGATAAGCAGTATTAATGAAAAATCCGCACGCATAGTATTGCTACCAAATTGTGCGGAATCTAACAACAACGAATTGTTATTCTTTTTCATAGGCCCCTCCTAAGCCCAAATAGATGGCTGTCAAAGAGAGATAGTTTTATTCCAAGCCTTAATCAGTACTTTTGTCTATATGAGAAGTCGGTTAAAATATCAGAAACTTACCTTTACCATAGCATTTTTATTTGTTTTGGCGGCAAACAGCCAGGAAATTGGCATTCTCAAGTACGGTGGTGGTGGAGATTGGTATTCCAACCCCACAGCCCTGCCCAATCTGATAGAATTTTGTAACCAAAATATTGACACCAAAATCAAATCCGAACCGCAGGTGGTTTCCGTGGGCTCCACAGAAATATTTCAACATCCATTTTTGCACATGACCGGACACGGAAATGTATTTTTTACGGCCGAGGAAGCAGACAACCTCAGGACCTATTTACTCTCAGGAGGGTTTCTGCATATAGATGATAATTATGGAATGGCCCCTTATCTTACAAAGGAATTGGGCAAGGTTTTCCCAGATATGGAATTGCAGGAATTAGGTAGGGAACATCCAATCTTTAATCAAACCTATTCCTTCCCCGAAGGTCTGCCCAAGATACATGAGCACGATGGGAAGAGGCCTCAGGCGCTAGGAATAATTCACGAAGGTCGTTTGGTATTACTTTTTACTTTTGAGAGCGACCTAGGTGATGGGTGGGAAGATCCGCAGGTTCATAACGATCCTGAAAGCATAAGGCAGCAAGCCCTTCAAATGGGGGCAAATATTATTCAATACGCCTTTAAAAACTGACAAATGACACCAAGTATTATATCTAAAGGAATATTAAGGGCAGTGGGGATAATGGCCGGACTGGTTCTGTTGTGTTATTTTCTTTATGAAATTCGCTCTGTCATAGCTTACATAGCACTGGCAGCAGTAGTTGCACTGATAGGCAGACCTGTTACGCTTTTTCTGAGACGACGGCTTAAATTCCCCAACACCCTTGCAGTAGTAATCACCATGATCCTCATGATCAGTGTTCTGGTTGGGATTATCGCCCTCTTTGTCCCCTTAATAACGGAACAGGGGAAAAACCTTTCGCTGCTCAATCTTGAAGCCTTACAAAATAGCCTGAATACGATCTACCTTGAAACGATCCGTTACTTCGGAACCTCCCCCGAAGCCGTAAATGAATTAATATCTGACTCTGTTAGGGATAAGAAATTTCTGGAGGACCTCAATTTGGGTTTTATCCCTAACATGCTAAATTCCTTTGTCAATATTTTGAGTTCCGTCAGTATTGGATTGTTCTCCGTCCTCTTTATCTCATTTTTCTTCTTAAAGGACAGTAAATTATTTCAAAGGGGCTTACTCATTTTTATTCCTAAAAGCAAACAAAACAACACTGTAAAATCAGTGGATAAAATTAACGGCCTGTTATCAAGGTACTTTGTAGGATTGCTTTTGCAAATCCTGGTGTTGTTTACCATCTACGTTGTTGTCCTGCTTATTGTGGGGATTGAGAATGCAGTCGTCATTGCCTTTCTCTGCGCTCTCTTCAATATTATCCCTTACGTAGGACCAATAATCGGAGGTACGCTGATGGTTTTCCTGACAATGACCAGTAATATTGATGCAGATTTCAGTACTGTAACCCTGCCAAAGGCAGGCTATGTTCTTATCGGAATTGTCATAGGACAACTAGTAGACAATTTCTTTTCTCAACCTGTTATTTTCTCCAATAGTGTAAAATCTCATCCTTTGGAAATATTCCTGGTAATCATTATTGCGGGACTTCTGTTTGGAGTAGTTGGAATGATCATTGCCGTTCCCGGCTATACCGCGATAAAGGTTATTTTAAAGGAATTTTTATCTGATAATGAGATGGTAAAACGGCTTACAAATAATTTGTAGTTTTACTTTGAATAAAATAATATTAAATACTGGTGTACAATTATTTATAAAAAATAATTTGAATACTGACATCTTGTCACTAGCCCTTAAAAAGAGTCCTTTTCCCGGGATTAATACCAAAGAGTTAATCCAACAGATAGAAGGTAAAAAAAAGTGCCGGGAAAAACTACCTACCTGGTACAATACAGCGCAGCTCTATTATCCTCCTAAAATCCATTTAGAACAATCCTCTTCAGAAATTGCTGCACGGTATAAAGCTGAACAGGTCAGTGGTAAAACACTTATAGACCTTACCGGAGGATTTGGGGTAGACTGCTTTTTTTTCAGTAAAAACATAGGGCATGTCTTCTATTGTGAAAAGGATGCAGAACTAGCAGCAATTGCCACCCATAATTTTGAGATGCTGAAAGTTACCAATATCACTTTCAATGTAACGGATGGTCTCTCCGCACTTAAGCAATACGAGCAAAAATTTGATTGGATCTACCTGGATCCTTCCCGGCGAAGTGCAGCAAGGTCCAGGGTTTTCAGATTAGCCGATTGTAGTCCTGATATTACAGAACACCTCGAGGTCCTTATGGAA
>CBDUAW010000026.1:0-12852 GCA_965365215.1 uncultured Eudoraea sp.
AGCTGCGCTCTTTGAGGGGGTAACTCAGGCTGAGGTAGTATTTACTCTTAGTGCCGATGAGGTGGTTGAAGGCAGGATTGAGATATCAGATTCAGGTTTGCCGTTTGATAATCAATTATTCTTTACAATAGCACCAAAAGAGAAGATCAAAGTATTGGCAATTAGCGAAGCAGATCACCAATTTCTGAATAGAATATATACTTCAGATGAATTTCAATTTCAGAATACCTCGCTTCAGCAATTGAATTATGGAGAGATCACTGCTAGTAATCTGATCGTATTAAATGAAATTCAGGACATTCCGACTCCTTTGCAGAATGCACTTCATTCCTTTGAAGAAGAAGGGGGGCATCTTTTGATTATTCCTCATGCCAATGCCAATTTGCCGAGTTATAATCAGTTCTTAAACCGTTTTCAAAATACCCGATTTTCGTTCCCCGAAGGCAGTGATATAAAAATCACTGAAATTGCCTTTGAACACCCTATCTACAAAGATGTATTTGAGCGTGAGGTTTCCAATTTTGATTATCCGGAGGTAGCCTCCTATTACACAATTTCAGGTGGTTTGTCTAAGATTTTGGGGTTTCAAAACGGAGCTCCATTCCTATCGGGTGATGGCAGCTGCTATATTTTCTCAGCAGCAATTTCTGGTGAATTCAGCAATTTCAAAAGATCTCCCCTCATTGTGCCAACCCTCTACGCCGTTGGAATAAACAGTTATAACCGACCCAGTTTATACAATACAATTTCCAATTTTTCCGAGATCGACATTAAATGGAACCCCGGACAAGACAATATTCTGAAGGTGCACAATGAATCATTCGAATTTATTCCTTTGCAACGATCCTTTGCCAATAAAACTACCTTAAGTTTCACTGAAGACCCTACTGAGGCAGGCACTTATTCGGTCAAAGCTGGGGAAGATACGTTGTTAAAGCTTAGTTTCAATTACCCCAGGCAGGAAAGCAACTTGTCTTACATGGATATAGAAGACTTGTCTAACGGACGGGTATCAAATAATATTGAGGAACTGTTCTCCAGGCTTGAAAAAGAAGATAAGGTAACAGAGCTTTGGAAATGGTTTGTTATTTTAGCACTGTTTTTTTTACTTATGGAGGTGCTTATTCAAAAGTTTATCAAATGAATGTATTGCTAAAGTCTGCGAAAATCATAGATGCTGCAAATAAGAGCCTTCATCTAAAAACAAGGGACATTCTTGTTCAAAATGGGGTAATAAAGCGTATTGCAGCCAAAATTTCCCCTCCAGCCGGAATTAAGCAAATTGAATTGAAGAACCTGCATGTCTCCAAAGGCTGGTTCGATACCAGTATTAGTTTTGGGGAACCGGGATATGAAGAAAGGGAAACTATCGCCAACGGTTTAGAAGTTGCCGCCAGGAGCGGGTTTACAGACATTCTGCTAAATCCGGATACCTATCCGGTACCAGACAGCAGTGGTGCCATTGTTTTCTTAAAAAATGAGGCCAAGGGGAAAATTACTAACCTTCATCCTCTAGGTGCATTAACGGTAAAAGGTGAAGGAAAGGACCTGGCCGAACTCTATGATATGTCGCGTGTGGGGGCGGTAGGTTTTTACGACCATCATAAACCCGTAGGCAACGTCAATCTGCTAAAGATAGCGCTGCAATATGCCCAAAACTTCAATGGCTTAATCGTTTCATTTCCAATGGAGACACAACTAAGCGGAAAGGGTGTGGTAAATGAAGGAGAAGTCTCTACTAAACTGGGACTTAAGGGGATCCCGGCTATGTCTGAGTCGGTGCAGGTGGCCAGAGACCTGTCTGTGTTGGAATACACAGAAGGCAAATTGCATATTCCTACTATCTCCACGGAAAAATCCGTTCGCCTCATTGCTGAAGCCAAGAAAAAAGGCATGAATGTAAGTTGCAGCGTAAGTCTGCATCATTTGTGGTATACCGATGAAGTCTTACAGGAATTTGAGAGTAATTTTAAGATTTTACCTCCCTTAAGGACGTCGTCAGACCTTAAAGCCTTACGCAAAGGGCTTGCTGATGGGGTTATCGATTTTGTCACTACAAATCATACCCCAAGAGATATTGAAGAAAAACGCGTGGAGTTTGATCATGCAGCCTATGGATCGCTCGGATTAGAACACGCATTTGGAATAATCAACCAGGTGTTCAAGCTCGAAAAAGGAATTGAATTGCTTACCAGGGGGCGCTCAAGATTTATGCTGGAAGCTGTTGAAATTAAGGAAGGGTCGGCTGCAAACCTTACCCTTTTTGATCCTGAAGCCTCCTATAGCCTCAGCAGGGAAGATCTTTTATCAACTTCCAAGAATAGTATGTTCCTTGGAGAGGAGCTAAAAGGTAAGGTATACGGAGTTATTAATAACAATCAAATTTGCCTGTAAGACAGGAGGATATGAGTTCTCAGCCAGAAGGAAAAACTACCGCCATTATTGCCTATTTTACTATTGTGGGGGCATTCATTGCCATCACAATGAATTTGGAGCCAAAACACAGTTTTGCTCGTTTCCATATCAGGCAGGCTTTTGGATTACACTTGGTATTTATTGGCTTTGCTTTGTTTTTAAGCGTTTGGTTCAATCAATATGCCTGGTATGCCCTTTATATTTTTTATTTAAGCTTGTGGTTTTACGGTTTTCTGGGTGCCCTTAATAACCGGCAACAATCTGTTCCTTTACTAGGGACATTTTTTCAAAAATGGTTTAAATTTATTTCATAAAATGACTACCGTTCCCCTTTCATTAGACCATTTGATAAGGCCTCCTGCAATTTCCAAAGGCGTTTCGCCTGGAATATTCCTATTTCACGGTTATGGCAGTAATGAGGAAGATCTATTCTCCTTTGCTTCAGAATTACCAGACAGTCTATGCGTCATTTCTGTGCGCGCGCCATTTTTATTAGAACCTTTTGGGTATGCCTGGTACGCCATAAACTTTGAAGCCTCTTACGGAAAGTGGAGCGATATAGCACAAGCCACTGAATCCAGAGATAAAATCCTCCGCTTTATGGATGAAGCTATTGCGGCCTACCAGCTGGATCCTGAAAACATAAGTATTTTGGGTTTTAGTCAGGGCACAGTGCTGAGTTATGCGATCGCATTGTCATTCCCGGAAAGAATTCGAAACCTAATAGCTCTAAGTGGATATATAGACGAAAGACTACTAATTGAAGGCTATGAGAATAAAGAGCACAAAGCACTTAATGTCTACGCTTCTCATGGGCAATTAGACCAGGTTATTCCCCCGGAATGGGCCTTGAAGGCCAAATCTATTATGAAAAAGTTGAATATTGAATTTACCTTTGAAGAATACCCTGTTGGCCATGGGGTATCTCCACAAAATTTTTATTCATTCAGGGATTGGTTAAAAGGGCATCTCTAATGGCTCCTGGTATACAGGAAGTGATCGGAAAGGGTAAAATCCACACTCATATCGTCCTTTAGCTCATAACGGATCAGTAATTCTCCCCAAAACTTTCCATCGGAAAAATCTGCTACAATCCACCGATGATTGAGGATTTTAATCTTGTTAATCTTAAAATCACTTTCCATCCCCTCATAAGGTATTAAAGGGTTATCCCCACTACTCTCATTGGTCTCTAACAGTTTGTCGGCAATATATCGCGAAGGATTATTGATGTTGAGATGATCGTAATAGGCAAGGGCGTCGTCATTATTCTCTAAAGAGAAATACTGCATATCCATTACTTTCAGCCGGGTATCCTGCAAGGAGTCTTTCAGTTCCTCCATATTCCTTTCAAGAACGGTGATCTTCTGATCACTGCTTTTAACCTTGCGGTTCCCACTTACAGCAAGAAAAAGCGCAATCAAAGCTGCAAAAACAAAGAGATAAAGAAATATTTTTCCTTTCATGTTAAATGTTGATCGTTAAATTATCATACGCCAAATGTACACCATCTGGTAATTCTTTTTCCACCTCATCATGAAAACCCATCCTGTGACTAATATGGGTAAGAAAGGCCTGTTCCGGATTGACCACTTTAACAAAATCCAGGGCTTCTTTTAGGTTAAAATGAGAATGATGTGCTTCTTTTCTTAAAGCATTGACTACAAGCACTTTGATCCCTTTTAATTTAAGTAATTGATCATCTTCTATTGACTTAATATCCGTAAGGTATGCAAAGTCTTCAAACCGATAACCAAACACCTGCAGTCTATTGTGAAAAGCCTCCACTGGGACCACTTCCACCCCATCCAAAACAAAGGACGTATTTTTTTGGACCACATTTGTTTTTACCGCCGGAGCCCCCGGGTAACGGTTTTCATCTGCAAAGATATAATCGAATCGAATTTTTAAGGAATCAAGAACCCTTTGATGGGCATAAACTGGGATATCACCCTGTCTGAAGAAATAAGGTCGAATATCGTCTATTCCTGCGGTGTGATCTGCATGTTCATGAGTAAACAAAATACCATCGAGCCTTTCTACCTTCTGCTTTAGCATTTGCTGACGGAAATCTGGCCCGCAATCAATTACGTAGTTTTTTTGATCCCAGGATACCAGTACAGAAACCCGAAGTCTCTTATCTTTAGGATTTTCACTTAAGCAGACCGGATGAGAACTCCCTATTACCGGGATCCCCTGAGATGTCCCCGTGCCTAAAAATGTAATTTTCAACCCCTCATCTATTTAATTCAAATTTATAACTTATTTATTTAATAGAATCCCCAATCTTATTAACTTTGCTGGCAAGTAAAACACGCTAAATGGCTTCAGTTTTAAAGAAAGACCCGGCATTTGAAAATGTTCCTTCAACAAAAGCCAAAACCCTACGTATAAATCTGAATCCGGATATTTATGGCTCCTTTGCTGAAATTGGTGCCGGACAGGAAACGGCGCGTCATTTCTTTAGATCTGGTGGGGCCTCCGGAACCATAGCCAAGGCCATGAGTGCCTATGATAAGGCCTTTAGTGATGCCATTTACGGTATTGAGGAAGACGGACGATATGTAACCCAAAGCCGACTCAAAAAAATGTTGGCCCACGAAATGCAATTGATGGAGGAGCGTATTGACAGGGTTGAACATCCGGACCGTCTCTTTTTCTCCTATGCCAATACAGTTGCCACTATAGATTTCTCCAAGCGCTACAAAGGGCATGGATGGGTGGGCATCCGTTTTCAATTAGACCCGGCACAGAAGGAGTTTGATGAGATTATATTGCATGTCCGTTTTAAACAGAATGAAGCCAGGTTGCAACAAGAAACCCTGGGAATTGTAGGCGTTAATCTTATCTACGGGGCCTTTTACAAATACAACAAGCCCCGCAAATTGCTCAAATATCTATATGATCATATTGACCGGGACACCCTGGAAATAGATATGGTTAATTTTTCAGGACCCAACTTTAAGGATGTTGACAACCGATTAATGAGCCTTCAGCTGATCAGAAATGATATGACCGATGCTGTGATGTTCGGGCCCGATGGGAACAACCTGTTACCGGCTGCAATTCTATACAAGAAGAATATTCTAGCACTTCGCGGAAGTTTCAGACCGGTTACAAAGGTAAATATGGATATGTTCCAGAAATCATACGATATCTTTATCCGGGAACAGACCGTGGAAGAAGAAAAGTCGATCGTGATTTTTGAGATTACACTAGACAACCTTAAAGCGTCCGGAGAGATTAACGAAAGAGATTTCCTGGATCGGGCAGAATTATTGTGCTCTCTGGGCCATATAGTAATGATATCCAAATTTCAGGAATACTATAAACTGGTGGAATACTTCAGCAATTTCACCAAAGCCAAAATTGGCCTTACCATGGGTGTCAATAATCTGATCGACATCTTTGATGAGAAATACTATCGTCATTTGAGCGGAGGCATTTTGGAAGCCTTTGGTAAGCTTTTCTTCAAGGACCTGAAGGTGTATCTGTATCCAATGAAAAATCCGGAAACAGGACAGGTAATGACCAGTAATAACGTAAAAGTACATCCCCGAATGAAGGAGTTATATAAATTCTTCAAATACAACGGGAAGGTAATGGATATCATAGACTACGATCCGGAAATAATGCATATTTTTTCCAGGGATGTCCTTAAGAAAATTACAAATACTGAAGAAGGCTGGGAAGAAATGATCCCTGAAGGCGTTGCCGATATCATCAAAGAAAAGAAACTCTTCCAGAGCAGTATTCCGGCAGAGAAAGAAAAAGTATAAAAAAACCGGAATGTTTTTCCGGTTTTTTCTCAGATCCTTTTATATTTTATAATATCTGTGCCGCGTGGTCTTTGGTTTTTACCTTGTCAATGACCCGTTCCACAATTCCTTGTTCATTAATTACAAAGGTTTTTCTGTGAATACCATCGTATTCTCTCCCCATAAATTTTTTCGGACCCCAAACCCCAAAAGTATTGATAACGGTGTGGTCTTCATCTGCCAAAAGCGGAAATGGGAATTGGTACTTGTTCCTGAAATTACTTTGTTGTTTTTGAGAATCTGCGCTGACACCCAATAACTGATACCCTGCCTCCTGCAATTCCTTGTAGTTATCTCTCAAATTACAGGCTTCGGCCGTACACCCCGGGGTATTGGCCTTGGGATAAAAGAAAACCACCAGTTTACTTCCTTGGAAATCAGAGAGTTTTACTTCATTTCCATCCTGATCCTTCGTTGTGAACTGAGGAACTTTTTCCCCTTCTTTAAGTGTTTCCATAGTCTATTTTTTATTTAAATTCGTCTTTCTTTAGAAGTGCAAAAATAAGAAAATGACCAAGGCGGAGAAAGTAGATTTTGTTATTGAGAAATTAGGGGAAATATATCCGGAAATTCCGGTGCCACTTGCTCACAAGGATCCTTATACCTTGTTAATTGCGGTGCTCTTATCTGCCCAGAGTACCGATGTGCGCGTAAATCAGATCACCCCTATTCTGTTCAATAGGGCAGACAACCCATTTGACATGATTAAACTAAGCGTAGAGGAAATCAGGGAAATCATAAAACCTGTAGGGCTTTCCCCTATGAAATCAAAAGGGATACACGGGCTATCCAAGATTTTGATCGAAAAGTACAACGGACAAGTCCCGAAGAGTATTGAACAATTGGAAGAGTTACCCGCTGTAGGTCACAAAACGGCAAGTGTAGTTGTTTCCCAGGCATTTGGTATCCCTGCTTTTCCGGTGGACACGCATATACACAGACTAATGTATCGCTGGGGTTTCTCCACTGGCAAAAATGTAGTTCAAACAGAAAGGGACGCTAAAAGGCTCTTCCCAAAATCACTCTGGAATGATCTCCACTTACAAATAATCTGGTATGGACGTGAATTCTCCCCTGCACGGGGATGGGATCTAGAATCAGATATAATTACGAAGACAATTGGTAGGAAAAAGGTGATTCAGGAATATTGGAAAAGAAAAAAGACCGGTTAAAACCGGCCTTGTTATTTTAATTCATATTTGATTCAAATATGAATTGCTTGTATTTTGTGGTTCTTAGCGATTTGGAATAACTCAATAAAAACCGCACTGTATCAGGACTGGCCTTTACAAGATTACAAGCATTTTTTTCGGCAGAGTAAATTTTTTCCATATGAATATCGTCTAGTTATGTTAAAATAACGCAACGAATCTGGAATTATTGCTCCGCTTTGGAAATCTTTTATTAAGAGTTCGTTAAAACAATATTGTGCTTCTCAATGATCTTCCTGAGGTTAATTAGTGCATAGCGCATTCTTCCCAGAGCTGTATTAATACTAACTCCTGTATTTTCGGAAATTTCTTTAAAGCTCATGTCTCTGTAAATACGCATAAGCAATACTTCCCTCTGATCATCTGGCAGTTCCTCAATCAATTTACCAAGGTCGCTGTCTATTTGATCTTTAATAAGCTGCTTTTCTGCATTCAGTTTATCATCACCCAGCACTGAAAAAATATTAAACTCCTCATTTCCTTCAAATTTGGGCATACGCTTATTTTTCCTGAAGTAGTCTATTATCAGGTTATGCGCTATTCTCATTACCCATGGCAAGAATTTTCCTTCCTCACTGTAAGTTCCTTTCTTTAAGGTTTTAATTACCTTAATAAAGGTATCCTGAAAAATGTCTTCGGCAACATCGCGGTCCATCACCTTAGAGTAAATAAAACTCGTAATTCGTTGATTGTGTCTGTTGATTAGTATCTCCAGCGCTTTTTCTTCTCCGCTGATGTAGTCTCTTACAAGTATTGAATCTTCGATTGGATATTCCATGGTAGTATTTTTGGTAGAGATTAATGTCCTTTAGTAGATGGACTCTGGTTATTTTTTATCGCTTTAAATGAAATTCTTTGTTTTTAAATCCAGATTAAAAGTAGATAAATGGCACCCTGTAGGAAAAAGTATGTTGTCAAACCCTTAATTTTTGATGTCAACTCCCATAAATGCGAATTTTAGTACAATATTTAGCGGAAAAATGAGTTGGAAAAGATTTTTAGCCAGTGCAGGGCAGTGCTGTGCAAAACAGGAAGAGCTACAGAAAGTTTTCAGGCAAAGAAAAACCCCTTACCGCACAATACAATAAGGGGGTGCTTCCAATTAAGCAGTTTTATAACTGGAAAACGGGTTAGTTCAGGTTATTCTCAAAGGAGATACCTTTATGTTCTATAATATTAAGCGAGTTGGAATAATCTAGCAGGAACTTTATTCGTGAAGAACTGGTTTTTACGAGTTCGCAGGTATTATTGCTCTTTGTATATAGTTGCTCCATAATGACTTTTGTTATTACCAAATAACGCAAGTATTATGGCATTGATAGTTTTACTCGATCTAAAACCTATTAATTCGTTAAAACTATATTATTTTTCTCAATGATCTTCCTCAGATTAATGAGCGCATAGCGCATTCTTCCAAGCGCTGTATTAATGCTAACCCCAGTGTTTTCTGATATTTCCTTAAAACTCATATCCCTGTAGATTCGCATTTTAAGGACCTCTTTTTGATCCTCTGGTAATTCCTCGATCAAGTGTATAAGATCATGGTCTATCTGATCCTTAATAAGTTGATTTTCTGCATTGAGTTCTTCATCCCCTATAATAGTGAATATATTGAAATCACCTGTTCCCTGAAATTTAGGTAGTCGTTTATTGCGTCTGAAGTGGTCTATAATAAGATTATGGGCAATACGCATTACCCAAGGTAGAAACTTTCCTTCTTCACTATAGTTACCCCTTTTTAAGGTTCTGATTACCTTTATAAAGGTATCCTGGAATATATCTTCGGTAGCCTCCCTATCCAAAACTTTGGAATAGATGAAACTGGAAATTCTTTGGTTGTGTCTGTTAATTAGATGTTCAATGGCGTTCTCATCGCCGCTCATGTAATCTCTTACAAGGGTGGAGTCGTCGAGCTGTAGTCCCATACAATTACTTTTTTGGTTCAACTTTGGGGCCTTCCTTCCAGGAAAGAAAGTCAGTCATTTAATTAAATTATCAAAAAAGTAATTGTTGCGCTATAGGCGATTTGTTTGTGGATTACAGGTCAAATATAGAAAAATTATGTTCTATTGAAAAAATCACGGTATGGATTTGCAAAAATATTAAGTGATATTACCAGGGTTGGCTATTGAATTCTACATGTCTTATCTTTGCCAACTCAATACGGATCATGACACTTATCTCTGAAGTAAATCCCAAGGAAAATATCATTATTAAGGGGGCCAAACTGCACAACCTCAAGAACATTGATGTAGTTATCCCAAGAAATAAACTGGTAGTGATCACCGGACTTTCCGGTTCCGGAAAATCTACCCTGGCTTTCGATACCTTATATGCAGAAGGACAGCGGAGATATGTAGAAAGCCTTTCTTCTTACGCCCGGCAGTTCCTGGGAAAACTAAATAAACCAAAGGTAGATTACATTAAAGGGATAGCACCGGCTATAGCTATTGAGCAAAAGGTAAATTCCACTAACCCTCGTTCCACGGTAGGAACCACTACAGAGATATACGATTATCTAAAACTCCTCTACGCTAGGATCGGTGTTACCTATTCGCCAATTTCAGGGGAAGTTGTAAAGAAACATACCGTTTCAGATGTAATTAATCATGTAAAAGACTTTAAGGAAGGCACCAAATTATTATTATTGGCACCTGTTCATATCACTGACAACCGAGATCCGATTAAATCCATACAGTTATTATCCAAGCAAGGTTATGCGCGTATAAAATACAAAGGTAAAGTACTGCGCATTGAGGATGCCCCGGCAGACATTGGGAAGGATTTCTTTTTAGTGGTAGACCGGATTGTTAATAAAGAGGATGAAGATTTTTTCAATCGACTGGCAAATGCCGTAGACAATGCCTTTTTTGAAGGGAAAGGCAGTTGTTTAATTGAGCATCTTGAGTCCGGAAATATAGCGGAGTTCAGCAATAAGTTTGAATTGGACGGGATGAGTTTTTTGGAACCCAATGCACATCTGTTCAGTTTTAATAATCCTTATGGGGCCTGTCCTAAATGTGAAGGATACGGAGACGTAATCGGGATTGATGAAGAACTGGTTATTCCCAACACTGCATTATCAGTTTATGAAAACGCTGTTTTTCCCTGGCGTGGGGAAAGTATGAGCTGGTACCGTGACCAACTTGTAAATGCTGCCTACAAATTTGATTTTCCTATACACAAACCTTGGTATCAACTCAGTGAAGATCAGAAACAATTGGTTTGGGAGGGAAACGAACACTTTATTGGGATAGACAAGTTTTTTAAACAACTGGAAGAAAAGAGTTATAAAATACAGAACCGTGTAATGCTATCCCGTTATAGGGGGAAAACAAAATGCAATAGTTGTAAGGGTAGGCGTTTACGACTGGAAACCGATTTTGTAAAAGTAGGTGGAAAGTCAATTTCTGAGTTGGTAGAACTTTCTATAGAGCAATTAGTTACCTTTTTTCAGAAACTGGAGCTCAATGATCATCACCAACAGATTGCTGTGCGCTTACTCAAGGAAATTACATCACGACTCCAATTTCTTTCCAAAGTTGGCTTGAGTTACCTCACCTTGAACAGGAAATCTAACAGCTTATCTGGTGGGGAAAGCCAGCGAATTAATCTGGCCACTTCGCTGGGAAGCAGTTTGGTTGGTTCCATGTACATTCTGGATGAGCCAAGTATTGGCCTACATCCTAAGGATACAGAAAACCTTATTGAGGTATTAAAGTCACTTCGGGACCTGGGAAATACCGTAATAGTCGTTGAACACGATGAGGATATTATGCTCGCGGCAGATGAAGTTATTGATATTGGTCCTGAGGCAGGCACCAATGGCGGTGAGGTTGTAGCCCACGGCCCTATGGCCGAAATATTGAAAACTCAATCCCTTACGGCCGGCTATTTAAAAGGCAGTGAAAAAATCGAGATCCCCGCTAGGAGACGAACATCAGAGAAGTATGTTAAAATCATAGGTGCCAGGGAAAACAACCTCAAGAACCTGGATGTTAATATACCTCTGGATATGCTTACGGTGATATCCGGCGTGTCAGGAAGCGGTAAAAGCTCCCTGATCAAAAAACTGCTCTATCCCATTATGCTGAAAAAACTGGGCGGATACGGGGAAAAATCTGGTCAGTTTACGGAAGTTGAAGGGAATTATGAACATCTAAAAAGGGTAGAATTCGTAGATCAGAATCCCATTGGCAGATCTTCCCGATCAAACCCGGTGACCTATATAAAAGCCTACGATGATATCCGAGCCTTGTTTGCAGCACAAAAACTAAGCAAGATAAGGGGCTACCAGGCCAAGCACTTTTCCTTTAATGTTGACGGAGGGCGGTGCGAAAAGTGTAAAGGTGAGGGGGAAGTAACCGTGGAGATGCAATTCATGGCAGATGTACACCTGGAATGTGATACCTGCAACGGTAAGAGGTTCAAAAAAGAAGTACTGGAAGTGGTATTTGAGGAAGCCAGCATTGATGACGTTCTGAATATGACCATTGACGATGCTATTGCATTTTTTGAGCAACACAAACAGCAAAAAATTCAGCAGAAATTAAAACCCTTGCAAGATGTTGGCCTCGGCTACGTAACCCTTGGCCAGTCGTCTTCCACTCTCTCTGGTGGGGAAGCGCAAAGGATTAAGCTGGCATCTTTTCTCGTCAAGGGGAACAATAAGGAGAAATCCCTGTTTATATTCGATGAACCCACAACTGGGCTTCATTTTCACGACATAAAGAAATTACTCAAATCATTTAATGCATTAATTAATAGTGGGCATTCTATCGTTGTCATAGAACACAATATTGAACTTATCAAATGTGCGGATTACCTCATTGACCTGGGTCCCGGAGGAGGGGAACATGGGGGCCAGCTTATTGCTGAAGGAACTCCTGAAAAAGTAGCTGCCAATGCTAAAAGTTATACCGGAAACTACCTTAAAGAAAAACTTAAATAGCGTCCTTGCCAGTATAGGCTATTTCCATTATAGGTTTGCTAAAAAAAAGAATTTTTCAAATCCCAATTATTCTTTTCTGTTTTAAACATCTGATTGTCAGTTAGATAAAAATCTATCTGAATTTTGGCACGCTGTTTGGTTAGGTATAGGGGAATGTAAATAGTTGCATTCGGAAATATTAAAACCTTATATCATGAAACATTTAGTACTCTTTTTTGCAGCCCTTTTTATCGGTGCCTCGAGTACCTCGGCTGCCACAGCAGAAAATAAGGTTGCCCTACGCAATGCTTATCGTTACGACAACTCATTCATTTTTGTTGAAAATGGCATTACGTTTTCAGTATATCCGGATGGTGAATTCGACTTTTACATTGACAATTACGTTAGTGGTCGCAGAAACGGAATTACTTTTAATTCTGGTTACGACTATAGTCCTTATGCACAGTATGATGATTAC
>CBDUAW010000027.1:0-12790 GCA_965365215.1 uncultured Eudoraea sp.
AGGAGGGGACAATAGTATACTCGTTACTTACGGTTCCCTGCATCCCGGAAAGTGTGGTTCTGATATCCTCATTAAATTCGGGCTCGTACACTTCAAGGGCACTTGGCAAGTTGGGCTTGGGTAACTGAAAAAGTTTCAGATTTCCTTTGCCACTTACGGTTACCTTGGCCTGAAGCGACTCTGTAGCGTTTAATACCGACTTGGTAGTATTTACAGAAAATTCAAAGTCGCCTACGGCACCATTGAAATTTTCCGGTTTTCCCACATTTGGTAATGGCTTTACCTGAATACTTCTTCTTCCCGCCGAAACCGTCTTGTTGGTTTGTTTAAAAATGCGCCCTCCGAAAAAGTCCCTTTTATTGGTTGGGACATCAAGGCTAACCTCGAGCGACAGTGGTTCTATCTCTAGGTTACCACTCTTTTGAGGATATAGCACCACTCTTTTTAATATCACATATCTATACGCTTTGCCCTGGTAGGTGCCATTCTGAACACTGTACTTGCTAAAGGGCATATCCTGACTCCAGAAATTATTGTATTTAGGATTATCGAGCGGTCTGAAGTTCGACACATTGATGGAAGGACTAACATACAATTTATAAACCACGCTGATGGCCTCATTGAGATAGGGATTGGTCTTGGAAACCTCTGCAACCAGGTGAAGATTCTTATCGGCAATATCATCAATAGTCATCTGATCGCTTGGTTTGTCTACCGCTGCGGTAACTACCACTTCTTTCGGAAGGGATTTATACGTTTGCCCATCGATAACGATTGTGGCCTGCTTAATGGTGAATTTTCCACGCGCATTTGGAGCAAGGGTGTAGGAATAGGTCTTGGAATAACTTCGTACCCCATTGATCCAGGAAGAGCTTATAGATTGTGTTGGGCCAATTATTACCTGAAAACCCTGAAAATCTGGCGGCTGAAAATTATCCCCGTCCTTGTTCATGGTAAAGTCTACCCTCAATCGTTCATTAATCCCAAGGGTGCTTTTGCTGAGTTGAACTTTAAAGGTTACGGCTTCCTCCTCCTGCGCAAATACCGTGCATAGGGAAAAGCCTACAAAGACATACAGCAAATATTTTTGAATCGCCTTCATCACCAGTCTTTCACGTTTTTGAGTTTTACCCCTTTTACTTTTTTAGCATCCATTTTCTCCTGCACTTTCTTTTCTTCATTCTGCATGGCCTCTAACAAATTTTGAATTTGTTGAGGAGATAATTGATTAGGTCTTGGTTTTTGCTCTTGTTCCTGCTCCGCCTGAGGAGGTTGTTTTGATTTTTCTTCTTTATCATCTCCTTCCCCCTCCTTATTCTCCTCTTTATCCTGGTCTCCCTGCTTTCCCGGGTCCTCTTTCTCGTCTTGTTCCTGTTGACCTTTATTATCCTCCTGGTTGTCGCCTTCGTTCTGCTGATCCTGTTTTTGATCTTTCTCTTCCTCGTTCTCCTCTTTGTCTTCCTGTTTTTGATTTTCCTTCTCCTTCTCCAGCATTTCCTTTGCTAAGGCAAGGTTATAGCGGGTTTCTTCATCTTTAGGATTATTCCTAAGAGCTTCCTTGTAGGCCTCAACTGCTTTTTCATATTCTTTACTCTTCATGAACACGTTGCCCATATTGTGAAAGGCTCTGTGCTTATCAGATTTATCGGAGGCAAGTTCACCAGCCTGCTTAAACCTACCAAAGGCTTCGCTGTAACTGTCCTGATCATAGTAAGCGTTACCAAGGTTGTACGGCGCGGCAACATTTTCCTCACTTTTGGAAATTGCGCGCCTGTAATCGGCCTCTGCCCCCACAAAATTGTTTTCTGATAGCTCCTTATTAGCCTCCCAGGTTAAATTCTGGGAGTTTTTAAGGGCTTTGAGCTTACTCTTATCCATATCGTCCTGTGCCGACGAAGTCAAGGTAAGGAAGAATGCGCTCAGGCCTGCTATTAAATGTTTTCTATTCATCATACTCATTAAACAAATTCAGTTTTTTTAACCATTTTGTCTTACGGTCTAACACAAACACATCCAAAAATAGGAATAACAGAGCTGCACCCAAAAACCACTGGAATTGATCTTTGAACTCAGCAAATTGTTTAGCTTCGAACTCTTTTTTGTCCATTTGAAGCAGAGCTTCTTTAATTTCATTAACAGCATCTTCGGTATTTGTTCCGTCTATGAATTCCCCATTTCCATCATCGGCAATTTCTTCAAGAATCTCAGGATTTAAGCGGGTAATCACGACTTCTCCCTGCGCATCTTTTTTCAAACGCTCCACAACGCCATTTCTTTTTATTGGGATGGGTCCGCCTTTTTCTTTCCCAACGCCAATGGTAAAAACACGGATGCCTTCTTCTACGGCAAGATCTACCGCATCCAGGGTAGCTCCTCCCGAGTGGTCTTCCCCGTCAGAAACAATAAAAAGGACCCTATTGGTTTGTTCTTCATCATTGAAATAGGTAGTTGCCAGTTTAATTGCTTCATTAATGGCCGTTCCCTGAGAGGAAAGCATATCGGTATTCATGCTTTGAAGAAACATTTTTGCCGCCCCATAATCGGTTGTAATAGGTAATTGTGGAAAGGCTTGCCCGGCGTAGGCAATTATTCCAATTCTGTCACTTGCCAGCTGATTAATAATTTCTGAGACCAGGCGTTTGGCCTTCTCTAAGCGGTTTGGCGCTATGTCTTCTGCTAGCATGCTTTTGGACACATCAACGGCAAAAACAATATCGACCCCTTCCCGTTTTACGGTTTCCAGCTTAGTCCCGATCTTAGGATTAGCCAGGCCAAGGATGAGGGAAGACAAGCCCAGGATCATGAGAATAAGTTTTAACCCTGATTTATAGCGAGAACGATCCGGGGTAAGCTTTTTCAATAATTCCGGATCTGCAAATTTCCTCCTTGTCTTCTTTTTCCACAGTTCATAGGCCATAAAGAGCACTACCATCACCGGGATGATAAAAAGCAGGTAGAAGTATATGTTTTCGTCTATCTGGATCATAACTAAATAAAGCTTCTAAACCATGTTATTTTTAACATCCATTCCAAAAGAAGTAAAATTCCTGCCAGGTATATCCAGGGTCTGAATTTCTCTTCATATCGGTAATATTTAAACTCCTCAATTTCGGTTTTTTCCAACTTATTGATCTCCTCGTAAATAGCCTCCAGTTTTTCATTGTCTGTGGCCCTGAAATATTTCCCTCCCGTGGTACTGGCTATTTCTTTTAAAAGAGCTTCATCAATTTCTACCTGTCGCATTCCATAACGGAAGGAACCGTCTTCATTGTAAGCAATTGGAGACAGGGCATTGCCATTGGTTCCCAAGCCAATGGTATAGGTCCTGATATTGAATTCAATTGCCAGATCTGCAGCCGTTTGCGGTTCAATAAAGCCCGAATTGTTTACCCCGTCTGTTAGGAGAATTATCACTTTACTGGCAGACTTACTTTCCTTAAGCCGGTTAACAGAGGTGGCGAGTCCCATCCCAATTGCCGTTCCATCTGTAAGCTCTCCATAGGTTATTTCCCTTAAGGAATTGAGTACAATAGACTTATCACTTGTGATTGGGGTTTTTGTATAACTTTCTCCGGCATAAACCACAAGGCCAATTCTGTCATTGGGCCGCTCTTCTATAAAATCAGCAGCCACTTCTTTCAGGGCAGTCAACCTATTGGGCTTCAAATCCCGGGCCAGCATACTAGATGAAACATCAATTGCCATCACAATATCTATCCCCTTAGTGGTCTTTGTACGGGTAGAGATATCCTCGGTCTGTGGTCTTGCCATGGCAACCACAATGGCACCCAGGGCTAAAAGCCGCAACACGAAGAGGGAATGCTTAAATTTGGAGAATAGATTTCCTGTATTAAAACCTTTGGTGCTCGAAATGCGCAAAGAAGGAACTTGCTGTTTCCGTTTCCAGAAATACCACAGCAGTGCAACCGGCAGCAATAAAAGCAACCAGAAAAACTGAGGATTCGCAAATTCTACATTCTCAAACATTTAGACTTCTGTTTTAACGTCTATTGAATTTTGTACTCTGTTTATTATTTCTTCAGCATAGGCATCCTCTCTGGACCACACCAGGATTATTTGCTGTTGAAAGCCATTCCCACCAAAGAGATAAATAGCGTATTCCCCTCGAACCTTTTCAGAGGAGCCGGGCAAAGAAAACTGTCCCGTGCCATAGACCTTTACTCCTTCTACTCCTGTACGAGTCTTATAAACTTCATTTTTGGTGATAAGGTTACGGGCGCCTTCATTCTCGAATTCTTTTAAAATCTCTTCAAGGTAGCTTTCATAAGCAGGTTCTTTAGCTTCGGCAAGCAACATGGAAGTTGTCTTTATAGTCAATAATGCCTTTGGACTGGTATAGCTGAACGTATGCTTTTCTTTGATCTTTTCATTAGAAAGGGGCTCTTCCAACTGTCTCAGGAGAACTACCGGGGCTTCTAGGTTTACTGGGGGATAACCATAGTCACTGGCAATCCATTCCCCTTCCAGCAATATTTTGGTAGGATGACCTGTTACAGAATCCCATATTTTTTTTGGCCCGTAGGTGACTACTAAAACGGTACTGCTAACCAGGATTACAATTACTGCCGCCACGCCCCACTGAACTAAACGACGCTTCTTTTGCTGCCGCGCGAGTTCCTGTTTGTATTCTTCCATTTGCAGCAGCTCCTCCTCTGTAGGTTCCGGAATTGCCTCCTTAGTTTTAATTACGATTTCCTCTACGGCTTCTCGATCTTTTTCTGCCACTGAGGTGGCCGGTTTTGACTTTGCAAATTTCACCAGGTCAGCTGTTTGAAGGATCTGGTTAAATTGGTTAATGGTTTGCTGATCAAGGTCCAATTGCCCGGCATCCTTCATAAGTTCCAGTTTCTCAATTAGTTGCTGTGTTGTGCTTTCCAGAGCTGAGACCTGTACCTCTTCTTCCAGGTAAGACCGGACAATTGCTGTAAGTTCTGAATAGTATTTTTTGTATTCGTCCTGTATAAGATATCTGGAATTTTCCAGTCTTTTTAATTCCAGCAATGCACGGTCATAAGGAGGTAATTGTGCTTCTTTCTCTTCTTCGGTCAAGGGCTTTTTCCGTTTAAAAAAGTAATACCAAATAGCCGCGATGGCGCCGAGAATCACCAGGATGATCAATAAGGTTTTCCAAAAATCAGATGATCCCCGTTCTACTTCAATGAGGGGCTTAATATCATACATTTTTTGGACGGTGGTGTCTACAGGGACTGTAGAGACACTTACTAGTAGGGAATCAGTAAAGAAACCGCTCCCGTCAATTTCTATCCTTTGCCTGGGGAGTACATAAACCCCAGAATCGAACTGGGTAAGGGCATAGCTCCGATGAAGGGTCATCCGGTCATTTTTCCTTGTAGTATCTGTTTTAAAAGCTTCTACTGTTTCAAGTGGTGAAAAGGTTTGTCCTTCGGGAAATATAACCTGGGCCGTGGTATCAGCAGTTACCCTGACCGTAAAATTGATTTGTTCGCCAATTTTTATTGAAGTAGTATCAACGGTCCCCTTAACAATGGGTATTTCCTGAGAATGGGCCGTAAGAAAGCACATCATGAGGAAGAACAAACAGGAAACCACTGTTTTTCTTCCAGCCATAAAATCTTCATTAAGCTTCCTCACAACTTTCATTTATCATCTTCTTTTAAAATATCCCAGTAATTTTTTTACATAACTCTCATCCACTCTGCAGCTGAGGATGCCACAGCCCGATTTGGTAAAACTCTCCCTGAAATATTCAACCCGTTCCTGATGGTATTTTTCATAATTTCTCCTCACCTGCCGGGATTGCGTATTGATCAATTGCACTACACCGGTTTCAGAATCTTCCATTTGAACCAGCCCTAGATTGGGCATATGTTCTTCACCATAATCATAAACCCTAATTCCGGTAACATCGTGTTTGTTGCCAGTGATCTTCAAAGTGCGTTCATAGTTATCTGTAATGAAATCTGACAGGACAAAAACAATAGCTTTCTTTTTGATAACGTTACTAAGGTATTTCAGGGCTTCGGCCAGATCCGTTTTGCGACTTTTGGGATGGAACTCTATTAACTCCCTAATAATCCGCAGTACATGGCTCTTTCCTTTTTTTGGCGGGATAAAGAGCTCCACTTCGTCCGAAAACAATATCAATCCCACCTTATCATTATTTTGCATGGCTGAAAACGCCAGAGTAGCACTGATTTCAGTGATGATTCCTTTCTTAAACTGGTTTACCGTCCCAAAGAATTCCGAACCGCTGATATCTACCAGGAGCATCATTGTTAGTTCGCGCTCCTCTTCGAATACCTTTACAAATGGTTCGTTATAGCGTGCCGTTACATTCCAGTCTATAGACCTTACATCGTCCCCAAACTGGTATTGACGTACCTCGCTGAAGGTCATCCCTCTTCCTTTAAAGGTTGAATGGTACTCCCCACCAAAGATGTGATCAGACAGTCGCCTGGTCTTAATTTCTATTTTGCGTACTTTCTTAAGTAACTCTTTGGTATCCATAATTTCTGCACGAAATATTCGAGGTTCTCACCATTGCCCGTCAAAGTGACAGATTGCAATTATACCACCGGTTTGAGTACCCCCGGCGTGAAAAAGTTTAAGGGACTTCTACCTCGTTTACGATCCTGTTTATGATCTCCTCTGAGGTGATATTTTCAGCTTCAGCCTCATAAGTAATACCAATTCTGTGCCTCAGGACGTCGTGTACAATAGCCCTGACATCCTCGGGAACCACATAACCCCGACGCTTTATAAAGGCGTAACACTTAGCTGCATTAGCAAGGTTAATACTTCCCCTGGGAGAAGCCCCAAAGCTTATAAGCGGTTTTAAATTTTTTAACTCGTATTTTTCAGGATAACGGGTTGCAAAAACGAGGTCCAAAATATATTTCTCTATTTTCTCATCCATGTAGACCTCTTGCACTGCTTTTTGCGCACTCAGGATTTGTTCCAGGCTTATCACCGGGTTAATCTTTTCATGTCCTCCTGAAAGATTTTGTCTGATGATCAGTTGTTCTTCTGTCATCTTGGGATAATCTATTACCGTTTTGAGCATAAAACGGTCTACCTGAGCCTCAGGTAAAGGATAGGTCCCCTCCTGCTCTACAGGGTTTTGAGTTGCCATCACCAGAAAAGGTTCGTCTAATGGAAAAGTTTCATCACCTATTGTAACCTGTCTCTCCTGCATGGCTTCCAGTAAAGCCGATTGTACCTTGGCAGGAGCCCTGTTAATTTCATCGGCCAGTACAAAATTCGCAAAAATGGGGCCTTTTTTGATAGAAAAATCGTTCTCCTTAATATTGTAAATTAAGGTTCCGATTACATCTGCAGGGAGCAGATCTGGCGTGAACTGTATTCTACTGAAACTTCCTTTAACCGCTCTTGCCAGGGTGTTGATGGCAAGGGTTTTGGCCAGTCCGGGAACACCTTCAAGCAAAATATGCCCTTTACCCAATAGCCCAATCAGAAGCCGTTCTACCATATGTCTTTGCCCTACAATAGCCTTATTCATTTCCGTCACAAGGGTGTCAATAAAAGCGCTTTCCTGGGCAATTTTCTCGTTCACAGCACTAATGTCTAAAGCCGTATTTTCTTCCATGAATTTGATTTAGTAATTGTCTTTCAATAGGTTGGGTTTGTCGTAAGCCGCAAATTGAAAATTAATTTACTGAATGCCTGTTAACGATTGGTTAAAAAATGCGCTAATGCCCGAGTTTTATGAAGTATTTAAGGGATTAATTTTTTATTTTCACGAGGATATGAAAAACAGACCAAACTATTCCAGAATCATAGCAGGAGCGATGACCTGGGGCCAGTGGGGTAAAAAACTCACTACCAGTGAAATGGAGTCGCTAATGAACTATTGCCTGGAAATAGGAATAACAACCTTTGACCATGCAGATATTTATGGGGGCTATAGTACAGAAGGTGATTTTGGAAAAGCCTTTCAAAGCAGCGGGATTGACAGGGACAAAATTCAGCTGATCAGCAAATGTGGTATCCAGTATGTTTGCGATGCCCGGGATAATAAGGTGAAACACTACGATTACAGCAAAGACTATATTATCTGGTCTGCCGAAAGATCTTTAAAGGAGTTAAAAACGGAGTATCTGGATCTTTTTTTACTGCATCGCCCAAGTCCGCTGATGCAAGCTGAGGTGGTAGCAGAGGCTATCCAAACCCTTAAGGAACAAGGAAAAATTAAGGATTTCGGGGTTTCCAACTTCACTCCTTCTCAGATTGCACTGATTGAAAAAGAAATTCCGGTAAAAGGGAATCAGGTTGAATTTTCCCTTACTTCCCATCAGATGATGTTCAACGGTACCCTGGATGATGTTATCAGAAACGACAGAATGGCCATGTCCTGGAGTCCCCTGGGAAGTTACTTTAAAGATAAAAACGCCCAAAGAAAGCGTATTAAGAAGGTCATGAAATTCTTAAAAAAGAAATACAATGCCAGTGCCAGTCAATTATTGCTCTCGTGGATATTAAAACATCCTGCAGGCGTACATCCGGTAGTAGGAACTACTAACAGTGAGCGACTTTTGGATTCCGTTAAGGCTACAGAAATTAAAATGGACTTGTCAGATTGGTTCACATTACTCACTGCCTCCCAGGGCCATAAAGTTCCATAGGGATAGGAAGAGTGGAAAAATCGAAAAAAATATGAAAACAGCATTGATTACTGGAGCTACCAGTGGTATTGGAAGAGCCATTGCCCAGCATTTTGCAGCAAAAGGTATCCGTTTGGTTCTATGCGGGAGAAGGGCAGACCGACTGGAACAACTGAAGTTAAGTCTTGGGAAACTCACCGAGGTGTATACGCTAATTTTTGATGTTAGGGAAAAGAAAGCTATTGCAGAAGCCATTGCATCCTTGCCAAAGGAATTTGCATCAATAGACATCCTGGTAAACAATGCAGGGAATGCCCACGGATTAGATCCAATAGATAAGGGGGATACGGACGACTGGGATGCAATGATTGACATAAACGTCAAAGGATTACTATATGTTTCCAAGGCGATATTACCGCAGATGGTGGAAAAAAGAGCCGGTCATATTATCAATATTGGATCAACCGCTGGCAAGGAAGTCTACCCCGGGGGCAACGTATACTGCGCTAGTAAACATGCCGTAGACGCCATTAACCAGGGGATGCGAATAGATCTTAATGAATACGGCATTAGGGTAGGGGCCATAAACCCTGGACTGGTGGAAACGGAATTCAGTCAGGTCAGATTCAAGGGAGATGATCAAAGAGCAGGAAAAGTTTATCAGGGATACGAACCACTAAAACCTGAGGATATTGCCGAGATCGCTTACTTTATAGTCTCCAGACCAGCCCATGTAAATATTGCCGATTTGGTGGTTATGCCAACCGCCCAGGCCAGCAGTACCATTGTGAAGAAAGAAGGATGATTAATAAACGCCTTTTGGTCAAAAATCTATTGGCTCATAATGACGAGAATAGTTTTTATGACAAAAAAAGATTTATCAATATTGGGCAAAGAGAGGGGAAGGCCAAGTTCTTAAAACACGTTTGCGCTCTTGCCAATAGCAATCCAAAGAACAATTGCTATATAGTGGTAGGAGTAGAAGATGAGGATAATAAAATAACCGGGGTCGATTTTTTCGACGACAGTAAGATCCAGAATCTGGTGAATGCTTATTTGGAGAACCCACCCCTGATTGCTTATGAAAATGTTCAATTCCCTCATTTACCGGAAGGGAAAGTGGTAGGCCTAGTCACCATTACTTCCAGCGGTAAAATATGTGCCCTTAAACGAAATATCTGGAAGTATTACGGAGGGTCGGTTTTCTTCAGGGAGGGAAGTATAAGTATGCCAAAGGCTTTTGACATTGAGTTAAAGGACATTAATTCTGAGACGGTTTCAACCATTGAGCAGCACGCACGGAACAATATTGAACTTACCCTTGACGGGGTAATAGATTTTATCAACTACAGGCATAAGGACCTATCCAGTCATTACAAGGTATTTAAGGAACAATTTGTAGTCTGCTGGGCAGGAAACCAGAAGAAAGTAAATGAATCAATTTACTACTCCAGAGTAGATATTGAACTTATCAATGAGCAGGTTAAACTATTCTATTCTGCCCTGGATGAAATATCAATTCGCTTTGACGAAAATTCCTTTGGCATAATAGAATATGTGCAACTGGGCCTTGGAAAAAAACAGAAGTACTATCCTTTGGAGAAAGTAGATATTCAGTTCTCAGATAATGGGATGTATCAGATTTTCAGCGAATTGATATTTACACCTCCCCAATACGATCGTAAAACCCTGTATCATATTTTCAATGCTAATAATACCCTCATAACCAAAATGGAGCGGAACCTGAGCCTGAAGCCCTCAGAAAAGGAAGATTTAAAATTCTTGCCAGGCACTTATCTAATTTGTTACCTCAATGGATTTGAAGTAGCAAAAGACCATATGGATGCCGCCAGACCTCTTTTAAAAAAGTATGACAAGAACAGTTATGAAACCCTAAAGGAGTCCTTGAGAATTCTACGAAAAGTAAAATATAGTTAGTCTCTTTTTAACCAGAGCAGTTGGTATGGATTCACTTTAATCAGGGGGTCATTGAAATTTACAAATGAATCCCGGATCAGGTCTTTTGCCTTCCCATCCCTTCCATAGCCCATTGCCATCAGCAGTGCCGAGTTCACAGCTTGTGGTTTCTCATCAAAATTGGAAATAACCAATATCTGATCCCCCTCCTTGCTCCCTCTTTCGAAGCAAAATATGTGAGGGTTACCGGTTTCCTTCAAGGATAAGTTGCCATTATCTGAAAACACCGGATTTTGCTTCCTGAGCGCTATCATATGTTTCAATTCCTTGTAGATGACTTGCTGAGGGCTTCCGGGAGCTTTTAAATTACGTTCTATAAAAGACCACTTATGTTTCGGTCTGTTTACCCATCGGCTATCGTCTTTTTTCCCCTCGTCTTTTAGATAGCTGTAATCGTTCAATGCGCCATACTCATCCCCGCCGTAGATCATAGGGATTCCTCCAAAAGCCAGAATAATACCGTGAAGCATATTGATTTTGTCGATTGACTGTTGCACCAATCCCATGTTCTTTTCCTGCAAAGCCTTTTCCAGGCCTAATAATGATGCCGCACTGCCTGTTATGCGAGCGTCGCCTGTTTTTGGATTGTACATAAACATATACCCAATGGCGGGAGACCAGTCTAGTCCCTGGCAATAATAATTGAGCAAAAATTTGCGATGAGGCTGCGGGGTCCATCCCATTTCGTATATAAACCTGTCGTCAAATCCCAGGCCTATATCATCGTGGCATCGGATATAATTTATCCAGGTGGCAGCCGCCGGCTTACCGCTAAGGTCCCCGAGACCTTTTCTCATCATAAGGGTTTCCTTTGTGGCAATACTATTCCAAAGCAATGCCATTAAGGTAGCATTGTACGCTATTTCACATTCATTGCCTTTATATATACCTTCACCAAAGTATTTCATAATTTCCCTGGGAGGGACAATGGCCTCTGCCAGAAGCACCACTCCAGGAGCTACCACTTGAAGGCAGAGTCGGAAAAGGGAAACAAGGCGATGTGCTTCTGGTAGGTTTTGGGATATAGTCCCAATTTTTTTCCATAGGAAAGCCAGGGCGTCAAAACGAACTATATCAACTCCCAGATTTGCAAGCGCAACTAAATTTTTCAGCATCTCCAGGAAAACATCAGGATTGCGATAATTGAGGTCCCACTGGTAATGGTTGAATACCGTCATCACCCATTTTTTCATTTCCTTGTCATAGGTAAAATTTCCAGGGGAGGTTTGGGGAAATACCTCAGGGAGGGATTTTTCGAATTCATCAGGGATCACTCTGTCCGGAAAGGTGTAGTAAAAATCCTGAAATCTTTTGTCGCCTTTTTTTGCTTTTTGGGCCCATAAAAATTCATCCGAGGTATGATTTACCACAAAATCGAGCATGAGATACATTCCTTTTTCCCTAAGTTTTTTTCCCAGGTTTTGAAAGTCTTTTTTTGTCCCGTATCGTGGATCAATATGGGTATAACTATTTACGGCATATCCACCGTCATTTTCCTTTTCAGGACGGGTGGTAATGGGCATTAAATGTAAGAAGTTAACCCCCAGATCACCGAAATAGGACAGCTTCTTGGTAAGCCCTGAAATATTCTTGTTAAAATGGTCAACATAGAGTTGCATCCCTACCATTTTTTCTGATTGGTACCAGTTCCCAAGTTGAAGCCTCTCCAGGTCCGATACTTGCAAGGCCACAGACCTTTTCTTAAAAAGCTTTGGGAGCTCCGCCAGAAGTTTTTGAAAAGATGCGGCGTGCTCAGTTTCGGGATACAGTGAGAAATACGTGTCTTGTATTAAGCTCAGATTGGTACTGAGCCTAAGGTTAAATAAGGCCAGCTTATCTGCCTTTTCCGGTTGCTTCATAAATTTGGAGCCCAGTATTTTATGTAGACCAGCCTGGTTCATTTCAGGAATGTAATTGAGATTGGGAAGGTAAGGACTCTATGGCACCGTAATGAGTAGTAGTAATGGCGCCTGCCTTATTTGCCAAAGCCACCATTGCTTCCAATTGTTGGTAGTCTTTTCCTAGATCGGTAGGATTGTTCAAGCCAGAAACTTGTTGCAGCAAACAGCCAATAAAGGCATCCCCGGCTCCGGTGGTATCCACAGCCTTAACGGGGATACTCGGCACTACACTGCTATTTGAGGAGGTACTTACATAGGTGCCTTTTGCCCCAAGGGTTACCGCGCTTT
>CBDUAW010000028.1:0-12500 GCA_965365215.1 uncultured Eudoraea sp.
TCATGACGAAAATGGCAAAAATAAATTAGATTCAAACTGGCTGGGAATCCCCAAAGAACCTGTAGGATTTTCAGAGGCCAAAATGAAAACTTTTGGCCCTCCTGGGTTTGAGGAGTGTTCATTTCATATGACCAGTACCAACCGGGAAATACAAATATTGCTATAGCTTTACCATTTATGGCTTTTCCTCTTGAAAACCAACGGGTCGTTTCCATTTTACAGGAGGTGCCGGCTCAGGTTTTAGCTTAAATTCATTTTCTTTTAAAAGTCGCAGGGCTTCTGCCACCCCCTCTTCTAATTGCGGATCCCTACCCTCCAGAACCAGCTTCGGATCCTGGATAACCTCCTTATCAGGAGCTATCCCCACGCCTTCAACAGCCCACTCTCCATTTTTGTCGTAAAAACCACCACGGGGCGCCACCATACGCCCTCCATCTATAAACCTGGGAGTATCCCAGGTGCCTACCAGGCCACCCCAGGTGCGGGTTCCGATGAGGGGACCGATATTTTTGGCCTTAAACATATACGGCAACAGATCCCCGCCTGAACCGGCGCGCTCATTTATCAACATAACCTTTGGGCCCCATATCCCTGCTATTGGGGTAGTCCATGGTCTGTTATCATTCGTTTTACTGTTAAAATATCCAAATAGTTCCCTATCCATTATATCTATCATATTATCCGCTGCAGAACCGCCTCCGTTGTTTCTTTCATCAATAATGACACCCTTCTTATCCTGTTGTGAAAAGTAGTATCGGTTAAAATATTCAAAACCGCGGCCGCCGGTATTGGGGACATACACATATGCCAGTTTGCCCGCTGACAATTCTGCCACTTTTTTTCTATTACCTTCAATCCAAGCAAAGGTGCGAAGGTTGCGCTCACTGGCCGTTGGTTTTACCAGGATTTTCCTTGCATTTTCCAGACTAGGGGTATTATTTACAGTAAGGTAGATTTCCCGATTCGCTGTTTGTTCCAGTAAACTATAGGGATTAACAGGACTCTTTAGTGGAACATTGTTAATGGCTAAAAGAAAATCCCCTTCTTTTATTTCCAATCCCGGCTGAGCCAGCGGGGCTTTTATTGCAGGATTCCAGCTTTCCCCAGAATAGATCTTATCGATCTTGTAGTATTCACCTTCTTCCGAGAAATCGCATCCCAGCAAGCCAACCGGGACATTGTCCACATCGGGCTGATCTCCTCCGGAAACATAAGAATGACCAATTGACACCTCTCCGCTCATGATATCAACTACGTAGTTGAGGTCTGTTCTGTGCCGTACGTGTTTTATCCAGGGGGAATACCAGGCATAGACATCGTCCCAGGGAGCGCCATGTACATTGTTCACATATAGAAAATCTCGCATAAAACGCCAGCCTTCCTTAAAGATTTGCTGGTACTCCTGCTGCGGATCTACCTTGATCTTTATGTCGGTCTTAATTTTTTCATTTCCGTTCTCCGCTTTTCCTTTAGTTTCTACGATACTCCAACTTCCGTTCTGTTGAATCAGGATTTCCTTCCTGTCGTGGGAAGTGACTGCCTGAGTGAACTTATTTGTAAAATCCTCGGCTTTTTCCTCTTCAACATTATATTTATGGAGCTTCAGATTGGGTTCATTCGGGACATTTTCTGCAATAAAAACATGATTTTCAGGTCCTTCAATTAAACCAACATAGTTTCTGGCATGCAGTTCAAGAGATACAATCCTGTTGTAAATACCTTCAGGGGATATAACTACTTTTATGGCTTCTTCCGATGATCCATCTTCCTTTTTTCCTTTCTTTTCCTGCTTTTTAGTCTCCAGAGCATTTTCCTTTTTTTCCATATCGGATTTGGGGAGATTAGGTGCTTTATCTTTTGAAGATAGCACCAAAGCGTAGAGCGATCGGGAAACCTGCGGGTCATAAGAGCTCATGTCTAACCACCCCGACTGTAACCCGTAATCTGTACTGGCCAGGAAGTATAAGTATTTCCCATTGGCATCCCAAACCGGACTAATGGCATCGGCCATTCCATCGGTTAGCTGAAGGGTTTGCCCAGTGGCGAGGTTGTGGGCAAATATTGCCTTAAAATGGCTGTCTAGTTGTTTCGAATAAGCAATCCATTGTCCATCCGGAGACCACACGGGATTCATGGTACGATTAGGATGTGCATAGCGGTCTGTTGCCACGTTTTTGGTTTCACCAGAAGCCAGGTTTAGCACCCAAATGTTGTAATCCGTATCAGAATAGGCAATATTTTTACCATCCGGAGACCAGGCAGGCTGAAAATAGAAGGTGGGATTGGATAGCGGATATGACTTCTGTATTTCGCCTTCCTGATCTGCTACCACCAATTGGTATTCTCCGCTGGCATCATTGAACCAGGCAACCTTATCGCCCTCTGGTGACCAAACAGGATACCTGTCTGCAACCCCGGGAGTATTAGAGAGATTTTTCCAGCTACCATGTTTTTTGGGAATACTAATGATCTCGCCCCTATGCTCAAAAATTGCTCTTTTTCCAGTAGGGGAGATATGTGGATTTGTAAGGTTCCTGCCCGAAACATCTTCCCATCTTGGTCGTGAAAAATTCATATCCCCTTTAACCAAGATCTCAATTTGTCTAGTTGAGTTGTTTGCAGGATCTAAGATATGGAGGTAACCCCCTTGTTCGTATATGATGGCATTTGGCCCGGCATCTAGGCTTTTTACGTCAAATTTCTTATGAAAGGTATGCTGTTTTTCTTCTCCGGAAACTGGATCAAACGACCAAATATTACTGGCATAGTCACGCTCTGATAGGTAGTAAACCTTCCCCTGGAACCAGACGGGATCTAAATGACGTTCATTAGTGGTCTGCGGGGTTCGCACAAGTGTTTTGGACTGCATATCTACAATCCAGATGGGCATGGCCTGTCCTCCTCTGTAGTTACGCCATTCAGGATCCCAGAAGGTGATGGGAACGTATGCAATATGACTGCCATCGGGAGAGATTTCTCCAAATGCTGCACGCGGAATACCAATTTCTTTGGGTAGTCCCCCGTCTAATGATATAGAATAAAATTTGTTGGTTTGGGTTGGGGCGCCTTTTCTGCCCGATCGGAACAGTATTTCACCGTCCGGGGTCCAGCCCTGAACAAAATCCCCTCCGGGATGCCAGGTAAGTCTTTTAGGTTCGCCTCCTGTAGAGGATATAACGTAGACATCAAAATTACCATCATATTGCGCAGTAAACGAGATCATATCTCCTTTTGGGGAGAAATGAGGTGCCAGTTCATAACCTTCATTACTGGTAAGCCTTTCTGCCTGTCCGCCTGCAATGGAAGTTTTCCAAAGGTCGTTTGCATAGACAAAAACCACTTCTTTTTCGGAAAGTGTGGGTTGTCTTAAAAGCTGCGTTCCCTGGCTATATACTGAAGCCACCAAAAGGAGTCCAAGAAGGGATAAATATGATTTCATGGGTATAAGTTATGATTTTTGAATAAGTTTTTAGTCCCAGGTATAATACCTTAGGTTGCGGAATAGCAAATTGCAAATTCATTAAATGGTGAAGGAGCCATAACTACTTATAGGATGTAATTTTAATAACCCCGCTTCCACCTCGTGAACCATAGAAAGCTGCTTCAGAACCTGTGAGAATCTCTATTTTTTTGACATTTATATTGGCGATAAGTTGATTAATGTCATTAAAAGAATTCCCAACAATAAAATCGTCCAAAATATAAAGGGGTTCATACGGATTGGTAGATGGGCCATCCGCGATCATTTTACGAATATACGGCCTGTTGTTTCTAATAATAATCCCAGGTTTTTGTCTGATTTGATCCAGAAGGGATAAAGTAACTCTGTTTTTTTCACGGAGTTCTTCACTGATATTTCTTTCCGTTCCAGAGGCGGTTTTTGAAGTGCCACAGGCAGCTAAGATCAGGAGAAAAAAAAGGGGATAGACGCTGAAGTATTTCATGTAGAGAAGATTTTTTCAAAAGATACATAAAATAGTGAAAATGAAAGAGTGAATTTAAGGCTATTGCTGGGATGCCTTAGTTTAAATACGCTGATAAATATTAAAACCCAGCTGGCATTTCCTGGCGGGCTTTTCTTTTTGCCTTATCTTTTTCACATTTATATCTAAAATTATGGAGACAATACTTTTGGTACAGTTAAGTGGTGCATTATTGGCTTTGTTGGCAGTGCTGTTTGGCGCTTTTGGCGCCCATGCACTAAAAAAAAGATTCACTGAGGAGCAGATGCGAAGTTTTGAAACCGGGGTAAAATATCAGATGTATCACAGCATAATACTATTGGTATTGGGATTTAATCTGGGATTTTCCAAACCCCTGGATAATTATATTGTATACTGTTTCATTTTCGGGATACTCCTTTTCTCTTTTAGTATATATGCTCTTTGCCTCAGCGGATCAAAAGGTAGGAAATGGACCTTCCTAGGGCCGGTTACCCCAATTGGAGGCTTGCTGCTCATAACAGGGTGGGCACTTTTACTCTACTCTTTTGTTGCCAATATGGTTTAGTGTTAATGGCAGCCACAATCGTCTTGATCACAGCCTTTTGAGGCCGATTTTCCTGATGAAAAAAGCTTTTTGGGTAAAAGGAATTTTTTAAGCAGATAGAATACTGCGAAGGCAAGGATTATATAGGTTAGAATGGACTGTACCATGCTGATGTTATTGAAGAATCTGATACGCAATTAATGCTACAATATACGCAAAAGCACTCATAGAAACCAATTGAAGTAAGGGCCATTTCCAGCTGTTGGTTTCCCTTTTTACGATCGCCAGCGTACTCATACATTGCATGGCAAAGGCATAAAATAGTAATAAGGAAATCCCGGAGGCCAAATTGAATAGTGGCTGTCTGCTGGTTTCATTGATCTCTGCAGCCATACGTCGTTTAATGGTATCCTCTTCATCATTTCCCACACTATATATGGTTGCGAGGGTACTTACAAATACCTCTCTTGCGGCGAAGGAAGTGATAAGGGCAATACCAATTTTCCAGTCGTACCCCAGGGGTTGCACAACGGGTTCAATAGCCTTCCCCATATAACCAATATAGGAGTGTTCCAGTCGATAACTTGCAATTTCCTGATTAAGGGCTTTTTGCTGAAGGATGCTGGTCAAAATGTCCAGAGAATCTTTGTATACTTCCGTTTCAAGGGGATTCGCTTTATGGATGTTTCGTTCTAGCGCTCGTTGCCTGAATGCGGCTAAATTAGTATCAATGAAGGCTTCGCTATTGGCAGAAAATCCCTCATTTTCAATACGTTCACCTATCCTTGTTTCAGCTTGTTCAAAATCATTCGAAAAACCATTTGATCCTAAAAACCACAAGACAATGGAGATTGCCAAAATGATCTTTCCGGCACCGAAGACAAAACTTTTTGTCTTTTCAATTACCGTAATGGCCACATTTTTAAAGAGAGGGATTTTGTAGCTTGGCATTTCCACCACAAAGAACGACCTGCTCCTAATTTTCAGGACTTTATTCAGGAGCATTGCAGATAGAATGGCCGTCCCAAACCCAATAAGGTAAAGCAACATCAACGTAAGCGCCTGATAGCCCAAACCAAGAAACCTCCCTTCGGGGATTACCAGGGCTATAATAATCAGGTAAACGGGTAATCGGGCAGAGCAGGTTGTAAACGGGGTTACCAAAATAGTGATTAGTCGTTCCTTCCAATTATCGATATTTCTCGTTGCCATAACCGCTGGAATAGCACATGCGGTTCCTGAAATTAGGGGGACAACACTTTTACCACTCAGGCCAAAAGGCCGCATTACGCGGTCCATCAGGAATACTACCCTGCTCATATAACCCGATTCTTCGAGTAAGGCAATAAACAGGAAGAGAAAGGCAATCTGGGGTATGAAAATAACGATGCCCCCAATCCCGGCAAGGATCCCTTCTGCAATGAGATTGGTAAAGGCTCCCTGGGGCAGCGTTTCCTTAATCCATTCACTGGCGGCAGCAAATTGCTCATCGATAAAATCCATGGGATAACTACTCCAATCATAGATGGCCTGAAAAATTGTGAGCAGGATTACAAAGAAGATCAAATACCCAAAGACCTTATGGGTTAGGACCTTATCCAAAATAGCCCTGAATCCTCTGGCCGCATTTAGGTCCACCTTGTACGACTCTTTCAGGATTCCATTTATAAACTGATATCGGTGAATAGTCTCCTTTTGCTGCAGTCTTTTCAGTTCCGATTTAGACTTTGTTTTGAAAGTAGCATCGGCTTCGGCTCGCTCTTTTTCTATAGGGGAGAAGTTTACATCCTGGGTAATTACCAACCAGAGTTTATATAAATCCTCTTTTGGGAATGCCTTTTGTAATCTCTCAAAATAATCGGGGGCAATGACGGCTGTATTCAGATTAGGTTTATCGGAAAGGTTCTTATAGTCTGCAATAAGCTCTTTTATCCGGTCTATACCTTTATTTTTACGGGCACTGACGAGAGCAATTTTGGTGTCTAGTCTCTCTTCCAGTACGGTTAGGTCAATAGTAATGCCCTTTTTTGGCATTCTATCTGCCATATTGATTACCAGGATGGTTGGGATTTTCAGGTCCTTGATCTGTGTAAAAAGAAGTAGGTTCCTCTTCAGATTTTCCACATCACTTACCACTACGGCAACATCTGGGTAATCCTTGTCATTTTTGTTCAGCAGTAACTCTACCACCACACTTTCATCCAGCGAAGTTGTATTGAGACTATAGGTGCCCGGAAGATCCAGAATATGGGCTTTTACACCCCGTGGTAATTTACAAACACCTTCCTTTTTCTCTACTGTGATCCCCGGGTAATTCCCCACTTTTTGGTTAAGACCTGTAAGTTCATTAAAAACGGAAGTTTTACCCGTATTAGGGTTACCAATAAGGGCTACATTGATATTTTTGCTCATAGGCCCTGTGAATCTTCGAGGAGGTCGAGTTCAATTTGTTCTGCCATCGATCTTCTAATCGCAATGTGCGACCCGTTAACATTGATATATAGCGGATCCTTTAAAGGAGCAACCTGAATTAGCTCCACCTCATTTCCCGGCAGACAACCTAATTCCAGCAACTTAATGGGAAGAAAATCATGGGTAAACTCACGAATTATTCCTTTTTGCCCGGATTTGAGATTGGCAACTGTTGTTATCAATGTTTATTTAGATTGATTATAAGTAAGGACAAAAATAAGGGAAAATAATAGAACGAGAAGGTAATTTTGACAAAATCTGAAGCGGCTGTTATATCACCTAACAGTTTGAATGCCGGCCATATTACTGGCCTATGGCTTACCCTCTGCATAAGAGGCTTTTAAAATTTCCAGGTCTGCGAGTAACTCCTTGATTTCTTCCGGATTGGTGCCATCATAGGTGCCCCGAATACGCCTTTCTTTATCCACAAGGATAAAATTTTCCGTGTGAATCATATCGTAAGGCCCGCCATCCCCATCGGTTTTTACCGCCAAATAGGATTTCCTGGCCAGCTCATATATTTCTTTCTTATCTCCTGTGACGAGGTTCCATTTATGGTCCAGGACCCCTTTTTCCATTGCGTATTTTTTTAGCTGCGGCACCGAATCAATAACCGGAGTTACCGAATGCGAAAGTAGTAACACATCTTCATCATTAAGGATCTCAGCCTGTATATCGGCCATGTTCTTGGTCATTATGGGACAGATGGTAGGGCAGGTAGTGAAGAAGAAATCGGCCACATAAATTTTGCCTTTGTAAGTATTCTGGGTTACCGTTTCTCCGTTCTGATTTACCAAAGAGAAGTCGGCTATTGTATGGTACTTTTTTACATGAGTGAGGCTGCTGTCTACTAATTCAGGATTAAAATCTGCCGGTTGATATATAGGAAGGGTTTTTTTTGGTTGCAGGGCGTTGTAGAAAAGATAAAGGATCACAAGGGATAGAAGGCCCAGGGCAGCTCCGAATAGTTTATATTTTGCAAAAAAACGGCGCATCAATACTTTTTTACAAAGGTACTTCAGCCGGGGATAGCATTCAAATCTCACTGTATCCCTTTGCTGCTAAATCTTTCTTAAAATCCGAAAGGGCTTGCCATGATTCTTTTCATAAGACACTGTAAAAGTGTACTTTTGTGCGTTTTAACACCAAAAGCACTCGATGAGTCCCATTCTAATAAAGACCATACAATTTTTTTTAAGCCTTTCGTTTCTGATCGTACTTCACGAACTTGGGCATTTCATTCCCGCCAAGATATTCAAGACCAGGGTAGAGAAGTTCTATTTGTTTTTTGATATCAAATATTCCTTGTTTAAAAAGAAGATAGGGGATACCGTTTATGGCATTGGATGGCTTCCATTGGGAGGCTATGTTAAGATTGCAGGGATGATAGATGAAAGTATGGACATGGAACAGATGTCTCAGGAACCAAAACCCTGGGAATTTCGCTCCAAACCGGCATGGCAGCGCCTAATAATAATGTTGGGTGGGGTAACTGTGAATTTTATCCTGGCTGTGATTATTTATATAGGTATGGCCTATGCCTACGGGGATCAGTTTATACCAACAGAAAGCCTGAAAGACGGGGTTTGGGTACGTGAACAAAACATTGGGGATAAACTGGGCATTCAAACCGGGGATAAAATCCTGGCCGTAGACGGGGAGGCAGTGGAGAGTTTCAGCAGTCTGCTCGGTGAAATAATTAATGGAAACTCCATCACCATTGAGAGAGCGGGGCAGGTGATTGAAAAAGATATTCCTGTTGATTTTATAGCTACTCTCTTGGAAGATGAAGATAAAATCAGATTCCTTAGTCCAAGGATTCCATTTGTAGTAGGCGATATTTCAGAGGTTTCAGCAAACAAAGAATCCGGTTTGCAGGTGAATGATCAGATAGTAGCTATTGGAGACAGACCGGTAAACTATTTTGACCAGGCGAAGGCGATTCTTGAAAACTATAAAAGCCAGAATACGGTTCTTACAGTAGACCGGGAAGGCGCCAGGGAACAGATTCCCGTAGTTATTAGTGACTCTGCCACCATTGGGGTGACCCTTGGGGTGTTTTCTTTTCAGGAGCTACAGGATAAGGGATACTTGCGATTGGAAACCAAAAAGTATAACTTCTTAGAATCTATCCCTGCGGGAATAGACAAAGGCGTCACAACCCTTACGAGTTATGTAAAACAATTAAAAAAGATCTTTAATCCGGAAACAGGGGCTTATAAAGGGGTAGGTGGCTTTGCGGCAATCGGCAATCTTTTCCCTGACAGTTGGAACTGGCCTGCATTCTGGTCCACCACTGCTCTGATCTCTATCATTCTGGCCTTTATGAATATCCTGCCCATCCCGGCATTGGATGGAGGCCACGTGGTATTTTTACTCTATGAAATGGTTACGGGCAGAAAGCCGAGCGACAAGTTTTTGGAGTATGCCCAGATGATAGGGTTCTTCCTGCTAATTGCCCTGCTTTTATTCGCAAACGGGAACGACATTTACAAATGGCTGTTTAAATAGTAAAAAGCTTTCAAATTTACCACAGAATGCTGAAAATTAGCATTTTATCGAATATTCTGGTAAAGCTCTGCTGCGTAGTGTATTTTTAGAGGTATTTTTTCGGCTTTCGGGCCGGTTGAACCCAAATCAGTAAATACCTAACTTATGAAAACCCCTTTAAAACCAATAGTGGGTTTGCTACTTATCTTGATAATAGCATGTTCACGATATGGTAACGAACTTCAATTCGTAGAATACGGAAGCCTTAATGTTCTCATAACTGATGCACCTTTTCCTTTTGATCTGGTAGAGGAAGCTAATATCACAGTGCGAATGATAGATGCCCGTAGACAGGCTGTATCTGAAGATCAAGAAGCTACTTTCGAAGTCCTCTATGAAGGTAATGAGACTATTAATTTACTCGAACTTACTAATGGCGTGACGAAAAGCCTCGGCGAAGTGGAAGTCCCTGTAGGTACTTATGATTTAGTAAGGGTCTACGTAACCCAGGCCAGTATTCGATTAGTTAATGGCAAAGAGTACGAATTGAAAGTACCCAGTGGTGAACAGACGGGTATAAAGGTGTTTATCCGTCCCAATATTCAAGTGGTAAACCAGCTAAGCACAGATTTACTTCTTGATGTAGATGTTAGCAAATCTTTTGTTTTAAAGGGAAATATCGAAAATGCTGATAACGTTACAGGTTTTAATTTTAAGCCGGTAATTCGCGCTAAGAACATGTCTACTACAGGCACCCTTACGGGTACGGTAACTGAGCTCCTTGAAGACATTGCCAGCCCGCTGGAAGGAGCTGAGGTAAGTGTAATGGTTGCTGATACGGTCTACACAGCTACATTTACTGATTCTTCAGGAGAATATCTGATTATGGGGCTAGATCCCGGTGCTTATTCAGTGAAAGCTAATAAGGAAGGCTATCTGGAGGGTATTGCTGTGGAAGTGGAGGTCTTTGAAGCCAATACCACTACCCAGGGCTTTCAGTTATCGGCCAATTAAGTATCGATTTGCATATAAATATTAAAACTGGGGTACGCTCCAGTTTTTTTTGTGAACGTTTTGGATAAAAGAATCAATATTCTTCTTTTATGGGATTGTCTTTATTTAAAAATAAATTATATTTGCATCCGCTAAAAGCATAATATTCCTCCTTAGCTCAGTTGGTTAGAGCATCTGACTGTTAATCAGAGGGTCCTTGGTTCGAGCCCAAGAGGGGGAGCTTTAATTATCAAAGGGTTACAGGAATGTAGCCCTTTTTTATTTTACAATTGTAACACGTTTGTTACACAAAATCGATATAAGGGCAGTTATTGTCAGGTTCGCAATCTTGTATTCTTAGGGTTAGAATTAATTAGGGACCCCTAAGGATTCCAGTATGCCAAAATTATATTCTTTTTCTTATTAATCTTCAAAAGACTTTTAACTTTTCTATGCAAAATTCTGAGAATAATGTTCCATTTAATTCTATTGATTATTCCTTGGCTGATTGGTCCTTGACAGATTGCTGCACCAGTATTAATTTTTGTGTTCGGATATGTCATCTGGCGTTTTATCAAGAGTTTCAAACTCAAAGGCTAAAAGTTTGTACGAACAAATGCATTCAAAACAAATTCTTTTCCTCGTTCTATTAAAAAGTTCTATTTAACTTTCTAAATAAAATAAATTTCAGCCTATAGTTACCTTAGCGCTTTTCTATATGAGCCGTAGGCGCCAACCTTTGAATAATATACGTTGTTGGCTATCATTATTCTACTTGAATATTGATTATGATTTAAAAATAAAGGCTATTCAAATAGAATAGCCTTTATTTTTAAATTATATACTAGCTAACTCCATATTTAGTTCGGTGCATCTCCCTCAACTTCAACTTCAATGTCATTACTTGAACCTACCAAAGCACCTACGGCAGCTCCTATAGCGGCTCCAGGCCACCCTCCGATTGATCCTCCAATGACAGCCCCGGCTCCTGCACCAACTAAAATCGCAGCGCCGCTACCCGCAGGTAAGGTATGTGATTGACTTTGCATTGCTTGGACATTGGCAGGTAAAGGATCCCGTTCATCAACCTCTTTTACTAGTCCGATGCAAAGGTTGATGTAATTTAAATATAGATTATTACGATTTCCATTTATCAATGCTTTTGCGGAGGTATTCTGTAAAAAGATCAAAGTTCTTTTAATATTTGCTTTTCCTGTTCTTGCTCTAATTGTCTCTAAAGCACACTTATATAGATTGTCGGCCTCGTCACTTGTTAAGTATCCTTTGTTTTTCAAAGTATCAAAAGCCTGATTTAAGTTCGATGAATAGTGACCATTAGATAGTTTGAGTACTCGAGCTGTTTCCTTTCGATAGGCAAAAAGCAAATCAGATATGCTTATTCCTAGGCTTGCACTTACATAATTTAGATCGTCGTGACATTTTTTCATGATTTAATAATTTAAAGATTAATAATAAAGCAAACCTAGCTCAGTTTAAGGCACAAAAAAATACCCATTCATGGGTATTTTAATTTGATAATCAATAAGTTATACTAAATTTTAGAAGTTATACTTGCTTTCCAAGGCATATCGTAACAGTTCTCCTGCCCCTTTAAGATTGAGCTTGCGGATCATGTTCTTTCTATGGGTCTCCACAGTGGTTTTGCCTATAAATAATTCGTCAGCAATTTCCTGATTTGTTTTGCCGAGAGCAACCAGTTTGAGTATTTCTATTTGACGTTTGGTCAAGGCTCCTTTTACTTTTGAAGTAGAGGAACTATTGGGGACTACAATATTGGAATCGTAATACGTTTCACCATTATATACAGTTCGAACTGCTCGCAATAGTTCCTTTAAACTGGAATTTTTAAGAATATACCCTTTTGCCCCGGCCTGGAGCATTTGACTTATGGCCTCATCCTGTTCAAACATGGTAAAAGCAATCACCTTGGTATGGGGTTCAATCTTAAGTATTTCCTTAGTTGCGGAAATACCATCCTTTATTGGCATTCGAATATCGGTAATAACAACATGCGGCCTTTTCAAACGTACTAAATC